>NZ_JBOY01000001.1:0-118763 GCF_000647775.1 Pseudomonas sp. RL
CGGCCCTGCAGGACGGCCGCCAGGGCCTGGGCGGCCGCCAGGCGCGGGTTCATGCGCCGAACACCAGGCCGGCGGCGAACTGCTCGCGGCGGCTGTTGTACAGGTCGCTGAAAGCCAGCGGCTTGCCGCCCGGCAACTGCAGGCGGGTGAGCAGCAGCGCACCCTGGCCGCAGGCCACGCGCAGGCCGTCCTTGCCGGCGTCGAGAATCGTGCCCGGCGCGCCGCTGCCGTCAGCGAGCTGTGCCGCATGCACCTTCACCGCTTCGCCGGACAGGCCGCTGTGGCAGATCGGCCACGGATGCAGCGCGCGGATCTGCCGCTCCAGGTCGACGGCCGGACGGCTCCA
Organism: Pseudomonas sp. RL; assembly: GCF_000647775.1. Taxonomy (NCBI): domain Bacteria; kingdom Pseudomonadati; phylum Pseudomonadota; class Gammaproteobacteria; order Pseudomonadales; family Pseudomonadaceae; genus Pseudomonas; species Pseudomonas sp. RL. The sequence goes on from NZ_JBOY01000001.1 coordinate 347, forward strand.
GTCCAGACGCGCCTCGTCCTTGCTGAGCTTGTGGGCATAGCAGGCCAGCGCATCGTCCTGTGCTTGTCCCTTGAGCGTACCGGCCTCCAGGCCGTCGACGGCCTCGACGATGGCGCGCGCGCCCAGTTCGGCCAGGCGGTCATGCAGCGTGCCGCCGGTATCCTCGGCGCTGATCGGCGTGGTCACCTTGAGCAGCATCGGCCCGGTATCCAGGCCGGCTTCCATCTGCATCACCGTCACGCCCGATTCGGCATCACCGGCTTCCACCGCGCGCTGGATCGGCGCCGCACCACGCCAGCGCGGCAGCAGCGAAGCGTGGCTGTTGATGCAGCCCAGGCGCGGAGTATCCAGCACGGCCTGCGGCAGGATCAGTCCATAGGCGACCACCACCATCAGGTCGGGTTGCAGGGCGGCCAGTTCCGCCTGGGCGGCCGGATCACGCAGCGTCTGCGGCTGATAAACCGGGATGTTGTGGGTCATCGCCAGTTGCTTGACCGGGCTGGGCATCAGCTTTTGGCCGCGGCCGGCCGGGCGATCGGGCTGGGTGTAGACGGCCACCACCTGGCGGCCTGCCTCAAGCAGGGCCCGCAGGTGCTGGGCGGCGAATTCGGGAGTGCCGGCGAAGACGATACGCATGGGAGCTCACTGACGAAAAAGGCTTGCCGAAGCAAGCCTTTGGGTTCGGATCACGCCTGCTGGCGGTGTTGTTTTTCCAGCTTCTTCTTGATGCGGTCGCGCTTGAGCTGCGACAGGTAATCGACGAAGAGCTTGCCGTTGAGGTGGTCGCACTCGTGCTGGATGCACACCGCCAGGAGGCCTTCGGCGATCAGCTCGTAGGGCTGGCCGTCGCGGTCCAGCGCCTTGATCTTCACCTTCTGCGGGCGATCGACGTTCTCATAGAAGCCGGGCACCGACAGACAGCCTTCCTGGTACTGGTCCATCTCGTCAGTCAGCGGCTCGAACTCCGGGTTGATGAAGACCCGGGGCTCGGACTTGTCCTCGGACAAATCCATGACCACCACGCGCTTGTGTACGTTCACCTGGGTTGCCGCCAGGCCGATGCCGGGAGCGGCATACATGGTCTCGAACATGTCGTCGACCAGCTGACGAATGCTGTCATCGACCACCTCCACCGGCTTGGCGAGGGTGCGCAGCCGCGGATCGGGGAATTCGAGGATGTTGAGAATGGCCATAAGCGTTTGTGAAACAGGTATGCAATTGGAAAAAGGCCCACTGCTAAGATCCGGCAGCGGTGCAAAAGTGCCTGCAAACCACGGTTTTCAAGGGTTTGAAGCGAGGTCGGGCAGTTTTGCGCGGAGCCACATCATAAAGGGATTCAGCCCATGAGGAAAACACTACTCGCCCTGCTGCTGCTGGCCGGTGGCGGCCTGGCCCAGGCCCAGGTTGAGCTGCGCGACGGACATCCGGAGCGCTACACGGTCGTCAAGGGCGATACCCTGTGGGATATCTCCGCGCGGTTTCTCGACCGACCCTGGAAATGGCCGCAGATCTGGCACGTGAATCCGCAGGTGGAGAACCCCCACCTCATCTATCCGGGCGATGTGCTCAGCCTGGTGTATGTGGATGGTCAGCCGCGCCTGACCCTGGAGCGCGGCACCTCGCGCGGTACGGTCAAGCTGTCCCCGCAGGTGCGCAGTACCCCGTTGATCGAGGCGATCGCGCCGATTCCGCTGGAAGCGATCAACAGCTTCCTGCTGGCCAACCGCATCGTCGACAGCGCGGAGGATTTCGAGCGCGCACCCTACATAGTCGCCGGCAACGCCGAACGCGTGATCAGCGGCAAGGACGATCGCGTCTACGCCCGCGGACGCTTCCCCAATGGCGAGCCGGTGTACGGCATCTATCGCCAGGGCCGCACCTACATCGATCCGGTCACCCGGGAAGTGCTGGGCATCAATGCCGACGACATCGGCACCGGCCAGCGCATCGGCGAGGAGGGCGACATCACCACCCTGCGTCTGACCCGCTCCACCCAGGAAATCCGCATCGCCGACCGGCTGTTTTCCACCGAGGAACGCACCCTCACCTCCTCCTTCGTGCCCAGCGAGCCATTGCAGACCATCGACGGGCTGATCCTCGACGTGCCGCGCGGCGTGACGCAGATCGGCCAATACGACGTGGTCACCCTCAACAAGGGCCGTCGCGACGGCCTGAGCGAGGGCAACGTGCTGGCCGTCTACAAGACCGGCGAAACGGTGCGCGACCGCCTCACCGGCGAGCAGGTCAAGATTCCCGATGAGCGCGCCGGCCTGCTGATGGTGTTCCGCGCCTACGACAAGCTCAGCTACGGTCTGATCCTGCAGGCCACCCGGCAGATGGCGGTGCTCGACAAGATTCGCAATCCCTGACCCGGTTCCAGGGATCACCCAGCCGCTCTCGCCCCCTGGCAGAGCGGCTTTTTTGTGCCCTTTCGTGGCCGCCGTGGTGGCCAACGCGGAGCGTTGACCACCTTACGATCACCGGTGCCCCGCCGTGTAGGACGTATAACGCAGTGCTTGGCCGCCGAAACGGTGTGCACAGGGCGTCGGCCGTTACCCGCGGCTATCCTTGCAGCCTTTCCGAGCCGATCAGGGACGATCGCATGAACCACCTGACCTCGCCTGCCGAATTGGAAGCGCGTCTGCGTCTGCACGCCTTGCCGGAACTGGGCCCGCGTCGTTTCCGGCGCCTGTTGCAGGCCTTCGAAACCGCCAGTGCCGCCCTTAGCGCACCGGCCTCCGCCTGGCGCGCACTGGGGCTGCCGGCGGTGTGCGCGGAAGCGCGTCGCAGCGCGTTGGTGCGCCAGTCTGCGCAGGACGCTCTGACCTGGCTGCAGCAGCCCGACCAGCACCTGCTGTGCTGGGACCACCCCGGCTATCCGGCGCTGCTCGCCGAGCTGGATGACGCCCCGCCGCTGCTGTTCGTCGCCGGTTATCCGGGGCTGCTGGAGCGTCCGCAGCTGGCCATCGTCGGCAGCCGGAACGCCTCGCGGCCGGGGCTGGAATGTGCCGGCCGTTTCGCCCGGGAACTGGCCGGTGGCGGTTTCGTGGTCACCAGCGGGCTGGCGCTGGGCATCGACGGTGCCGCCCACGAGGGCGCGCTGCAGGCGGGCGGCGGAACCATCGGCGTGCTCGGCTCCGGGCTGCTGCGCCTCTACCCCGCCCGACATCGGCGTCTCGCCGAACGCATGCGCGCCGAGGGCGGCGCGCTGGTTTCCGAACAGCCGCTGGATGCGCCACCGCTGCCGGCCAATTTTCCCCGCCGCAATCGCATCATCAGTGGGCTGTCGCTGGGAGTGCTGGTGATCGAGGCGAGTCCTTCCAGTGGTTCGCTGATTACTGCGCGACTGGCTGCGGATCAGGGGCGTGAGGTGTTCGCCGTGCCGGGTTCGATTCACCATCCGGGCGCGCGCGGCTGCCATCAGTTGATCCGCGACGGCGCCAGCCTGGTGGAAAGCGTCGATGACATCCTCCAGCAACTGCGCGGCTGGCAGCGACTTGCGCCTGTCGCTCCGTCTGGCGCGCAGTCGGCCGAACAGAAGCAGCATCCGCTGCTTGCCCTGCTGTGGGCCGCCCCGCACAGCAGCGAGGCGCTGGCGGTGGCCAGTGGCTGGCCGATGGCGCGGGTGCTGGCCGAGCTGACCGAGCTGGAGATCGATGGCCGGGTGGCCTGTCAGGCGGGCATCTGGAGCGGGCTGGCCAAATAGCGGCGCAGCGCAACGCGGACGGGCGCTTGCGGTACACTGCGCGCCCGGTTTTTTCGGTAGAGCGAGTGGCATGAACAGCAGTTGGCGCATCCGCCAGGTGGCGGGCGTGGTGAAGGGTGGCGGGGTGATCGCCTATCCGACCGAAGCGGTCTGGGGCTTGGGGTGCGATCCCTGGAACGAGGCGGCGGTGCGCCGTCTGCTGGCCCTCAAGTCGCGACCCATGCACAAGGGGCTGATCCTGGTGGCCGCCCGCGCCACCCAGTTCGATTTCCTGCTCAACGACCTGCCCGGCGAATGGCTGCTGCGCCTGGCCGATTCCTGGCCGGGTCCGAACACTTGGCTGGTGCCCCATCAGAACCGCCTGCCCGCCTGGATCACCGGGCGGCATGCCACCGTGGCGCTGCGGGTCAGCGACCATCCGCTGGTGCGGGCCCTGTGCGCCCACACCGGCCCGCTGGTCTCCACTTCCGCCAATCCGGCCGGGCGTCCTTCGGCGCGCAGCCGCCTGCGCGTCGAACAGTACTTCCACAACCAGCTGGATGGCCTGCTGGGTGGCGAGCTGGGCGGTCGGCGCAATCCAAGCCTGATCCGCGATCTGGCCACCGGCAAGGTGATCCGCCCGTCCTGAGCGGTACGCCTCCCGCCGCGCACGTTCCGTAGCGGTCAGCGCTGTTCTGGTCGCCGAGGCGCGCCGGGCCGGCGCGTTGGTGGACAAGGAAAACGTTGTCCACCCTACGGTTGCACGGAACCTCTGGGAGCAGCTTCAGCCGCGATGGATGCCAACGGCTTCCCCCCCTTCGCCAACGACTACGGCAGCAGGATGGTCGACCCCACCGTCTCCCCCGCCGCCAGCGCCCGCTGCGCCTCGGCGGCATCAGCCAGCGCATAGCGCTGGCTGATTTCCACCTGGATCTGGCCGCGGGTGATCATGCCGAACAGCTCGTCGGCCATCGCCTGCAAGCGGTCCGGAGTGTTGGCGTAGCCGGCCAGGGTCGGACGGGTGACGTACAGCGATCCCTTCTGCGCCAGCACGCCCAGGTTGACGCCGCTCACCGCACCGGAGGCATTGCCGAAGCTGACCAGCAGGCCGCGCGGCGCCACACAGTCCAGGGAGATTTCCCAGGTGGACTTGCCCACCGAGTCGTAGACCACCGGGCACTTGGCGCCGCCGGTCAGCTCCAGCACGCGCTGACGGATGTCCTCGCGGCTGCGGTCGATGGTCGCCCAGGCGCCTAGTGCCTTGGCGCGCTCGGCCTTTTCCGCCGAACCGACCACACCGATCAGCTTGGCGCCGATGGCCCTGGCCCACTGGCAGGCCAGCGAACCCACGCCACCGGCGGCGGCGTGGAACAGGCAGAACTCGCCCGGCTGCAGTTCGTGGGTCTGGCGCAGCAGGTATTGCACGGTCAGCCCCTTGAGCATCACGGCGGCGGCTTGCTCGAAGGAGATGGCCTCCGGCAGTTTGACCAGCTTGTCGGCCGGCAGCACATGCAGCTCGCTGTAGGCGCCCAGCGGGCCGGTGGCGTAGGCGACCCGGTCGCCGACCTTGAAGCCGGTCACCGCGCTGCCCAGCGCCTCCACCTCGCCGGCACCTTCGGTGCCCAGGCTGGACGGCAGCGCCGGCGGCGCGTACAGCCCGCTGCGGAAATAGGTGTCGATAAAGTTCAGACCGATGGCGCGGTTGCGTACCCGCACTTCATGGGGGCCGGGCGCGGCGGGCGTGTAGTCGCGGTATTCAAGCACCTCGGGGCCGCCGTGGGCGCTGAACTGGATACGCTTGGCCATTCTGGATCTCCACAGGAAAAGCGCCTATCGAAACCCTCCCCGACACCGGCGTCAACCGCGCGGATGGTATGCTTTCGCGCCTGTTTACCAACTTCGCCAAGGTGCTGGGTTCATGAGTGTCCCGCTCGATGCCGTCAAAGCCTACCTGCTCGACCTGCAGGATCGTATCTGTGCCGCGCTGGAGGCCGAGGACGGCCGCGCGCGCTTCGTCGAGGACGCCTGGCAGCGCCCGGCCGGTGGCGGTGGCCGCACGCGGGTGATCGGTGACGGCTCGCTGATCGAAAAAGGCGGCGTGAACTTCTCCCACGTGTTCGGTGACAACCTGCCGCCGTCGGCCAGCGCCCACCGGCCGGAACTGGCCGGGCGCGGCTTTCAGGCCATGGGCGTGTCGCTGGTCATCCACCCGGATAACCCGCACGTGCCCACCTCCCACGCCAACGTGCGACTGTTCTGCGCCGAGAAGGAAGGCGCCGAGCCGGTGTGGTGGTTCGGCGGCGGCTTCGACCTGACGCCTTACTACGCCCACGAGGAAGACTGCGTGTACTGGCACCGCGTGGCCCGCGACGCCTGCGCGCCGTTCGGCGCGGATGTCTACCCGCGCTTCAAGGAATGGTGCGACCGCTACTTCTTCCTCAAGCATCGCAACGAGCCGCGCGGCATCGGCGGGCTGTTCTTCGACGACCTGAACGACTGGGACTTCGACACCAGCTTCGCCTTCCTGCGCGCCATCGGTGACGCCTATCTGGAGGCCTACCTGCCGATCGTGCAGCGCCGCAAGGCCACGCCGTTCACCGAAGCCCAGAAAGCCTTCCAGGAATACCGGCGCGGCCGCTACGTGGAGTTCAACCTGGTGTTCGACCGTGGCACCCTGTTCGGCCTGCAGTCGGGCGGACGCACCGAGTCGATCCTCATGTCGCTGCCGCCCAAGGTGCGCTGGGGCTACGACTGGCACCCCGAGCCGGGCAGCGAAGAGGCGCGGCTGACCGAGCACTTTCTGACCGCCCGCGACTGGCTGGCGTCCTAGTCGCAGCGTAGGGTGGTCACGGCGTGCCGTGGCCACCGTCGGCCTTTTTCATGTTTGCAGTCTGGAGCCTTTCATGGACCGCTACGGCGTCTTCGGCAACCCCATTGCCCACAGCAAATCGCCGCTGATCCACCGCCTGTTCGCCGAACAGACCGGCCAGGCGCTGACCTACGAGGCACTGCTGGCGCCACTGGATGATTTCGCCGGTTTCGCCCGCGCGTTCTTCCGCAGCGGCCTGGGCGGCAACGTCACCGTGCCGTTCAAGGAAGAGGCGTTTCGCCTGGCCGACACCCTGACCGCGCGCGCGCAGCGCGCCGGCGCGGTGAACACCCTGAAGAAGCTCGACGATGGCCGTCTGCTCGGCGACAACACCGATGGCGCCGGCCTGGTGCGCGACCTGACCCACAACGCCGGTGTTGCCCTGCGCGGCCAGCGCATCCTGATTCTCGGCGCCGGCGGCGCGGTGCGGGGCATCCTCGAACCCTTCCTTGCCGAGCGGCCGGCGGAACTGCTGATCGCCAACCGCACGCCGGCCAAGGCCGAAGCCCTGGCCGAGGCCTTCGCCGACCTCGGCCCGCTGCGCGCCTGTGGGTTCGATTACGCGGGCGAGCCGTTCGACCTGATCGTCAACGGCACCTCGGCCAGCCTGGCCGGCGACGTGCCGCCGATCGATCCGCACCTGATCCGTCCCGGCCATACCCTGTGCTACGACATGATGTACGGCGCCCGGCCAACCGCCTTCAACCAGTGGGCCGCAGACCACGGCGCGGTGACCCGCGACGGCTTGGGCATGCTGGTCGAGCAGGCGGCGGAAGCGTTCTTCCTGTGGCGCGGTGTGCGCCCCCAGGCGGAGCCGGTCCTTCAGATGTTGCGTCGCCAGTTGCTGTAGTGCTCCGGGTGGCGCCGGCAATAGGCATAGCAGCCGATCGCCGCGCCGATCCCCAGCAGCAGCGCCACGCCGGCCAGCGGATGCTGGCGCGCGCAGTCCTGCGCCGCGCGCCCGGCCGCCCGGGTACTGTCCAGCAGATCCCGCGCGTGCCAGTCGCGATCGTGCCAGAGCGTTTCGGCCCGGCTGCGCAAGCCGGACAAGCCATGCTGGCCGCGCAGGTGTTCACGGCTCAGTTCCTCGAGGGCGCGCCGCAGGCGCGTCAGCTCTGCTTCGACGTCGGTCTGGGTCGATGATGAGTGGTTGCCGAACCAGGACATGATGGATCCTCCCGTGAGTGTCAGCTCAACAGACCTGACACCGTCCGGGAGGTGCGACCGGCGGGATGGCCGGTGTCAGCGCCGCCCCACCCAGCCTTTACCGGTGAAGTCAAATTGATATCATTCAGGCGGGCTCCATCCCTACGAGTCGCCGGCTGGCGCATGGATGGTCGTTTAGTTACGCAATTAAGGAACTAGTCGTGACTCCCTCTACCTTCCGCAAGACCCTTCTGACGTTGGCCATCACTGGCTCCGCGCTGTCGGCGCAGGCTCAGACTATTGAGCAACTGAAGCCCTATCTAAATATAAGCAATAACAATTACTGGGCCCTTGACTATGCAGTGAAGGGTGGCCACCAAGGCGAATTCTCTATCGATTGGGATCGAGAGCTAAGTGGCGTGGTAACAGCTCGCGATACGGTGTTCAGCCAGAATCTGAACTTCGACACCAACATCGACGTGCGGGGTAACGGTATCGCCGGGATCGAATTGTGGGACTCTAAGGTTGGCGGCGACCTGACCATCGAGGGCGCAATCAGCGTCAAGGGCGATACAGTCAGCGAGGAATATGAGGACACATACCAGGTTTGGAACCCAGACACGCAGAAATTTGAAACTGTCACCGTAATGGATGTGGATACCTGGGGTGTCTCCGGTGTGGTCGCTGAGGGTGATGAAATCTATGCCACGGACCAGTTTGGAAACACCTTGTGGGGAAGCGTTGTGGGTTACACGTCCGCAGTCGGTGGCACCATCCGCAATAAGGCCTCCATCACTGCCGAGGGCCAACTGGCCATTGGTATGCTGATCTCCGAACACGAAATCGGCGGCGACGTCATCAATGAAGGCAGCATTTCGGTCAAGGGTGAAACCTATCTTGATGAAGGCTCCGATGCGTCCGGCTCCTGGCGCCACGCGGTAGGGGTCACCGCGCTGGTGATCGAAGACTCCTCGCTGGCCGGTGATGTTCGCAACTCCGGCACCATCCGCGCCGAAAGCACCAATGCCACCGGTTTGAGCCTCGACTGGATGACGCTGGAAGGCAAGCTGATCAACGACGGCAGCATCGAGGTTCAGGGCGACTCCGTTGACTCTATTGAAGAGGATGAGACCTACCGGAAAATCGCTGCTGCGGTCACCCTTGATGAGGTTGAGCTTCTGCAGATCCGCAACGGTGAAAAGGGCCGCATTGTTGCGACTGGAAAAGGTAGTGTGGGTCTCGATATCAGCTACACCGCATTTGGCGACACCGGTGAGGAAGCCCATATCGTCAACAGTGGCCTGATTCAGGGCGAACATGCCGCCATTCACATTGGCGAGCAGGTGGAGGCCACCGCACTTCATCAGGTCGAGATCTGGAATAAGGGGGCTATCGTTTCGCAGCGCGCAGCCATCGAGGTGGAAAGCGGCGCGGCCAATGCGTGGTACAGCCCGATGCCGGTCAAACTGCTCTGGGAGCAAGGCACCATCAGCGGTGATTTGCTCGGCCTGAGCAATATTGATGTATTCGGTAACGCGACGTTTAAGCGTGAAGGCAAGACCGACGTGGCCCGTATCAAGCTGGCCCAAGGGGGCGTGCTGGCGGTCGGTGTGCGTGATGAAATAGGTGTTGTCAGCTACCCCGGCCATCTGGAACTGGGCCAGGCACATACCGAACTTGATGGCAGCCTTAAGGTAGCTGGCGATTCCTCTCTGGGCATGACCTTGAGCACCACCACCCAAAAGGACAAGCCGTTGCTGGCGGTGACCGGCAGCGCCGAGTTTGGAGCAGGCTCGCAGATCAAGCTGGCCGCCAAGGGTAGTGACTTCAAGGCCGAAGGCAGCCAGTACACCCTGGTTGAAGCGGGTACTCTGGCCAACAACGGCGTGACGGTGACCAGCAGTTCCACCCTGCTCAAGGTTGATACCTTCAAGGCCGAGGGCAACAGCCTGGTCGCCACCGTGACCGGAAAAGGCCAAGCCGAGATCCAGGACATCATCACCCAGCCGGGCGACAAGGCCGATCAGAGTGCGGTCAACGCCGCCAAGGCGGCCGAGTCGTTTATCGCCGTCCTGGGTGATGCGAACCTGCCGGCGAACGACCCCGTCGCCCAGATCCTTACTGGCGGAACCCTGGAACAGCAGCAGCAGGTCATCCGCCAACTGGCCCCCGAAGTCAGCGGCGCCGCCAGCCAGGCCGCCGTTTCCGGTCAGTCGATGGTCAGTAACGTCGCCTCCGGCCGTACCGGCGGCGCGCGCGGCATGTCCTCCGGCGGCGCCTTCGGGCAAACCGGTGTCTGGGTACAGGTGCTGAACAGCGACGCCACCCAGGACCTGCGCGACGGCGTGGCCGGCTTCGATGCCAGCACCACCGGCATCGCCGTTGGTCTGGATGGCAAGCTGAACGATCAGCTCACCCTGGGGCTGGCCTACAGCTTCCTGGACACCGATGTGGATGCCGAAGGCGGCAACAGGACCGAGGTGCAGGGCCACAACTTCACCCTGTACAGCGGCTTCGTCCAGAACGGCTTCTTCGTGGATGGCAGCCTGACCTACGGTCAGAACGCCAACGAAGGCGAACGTCGTATCGCCAGTACCCTGGCCAAGGCCGACTATGACAGCACCCTGCTAGGCGTGAACCTGACTGCGGGCTACACGTACCCGCTGCAGGGCACCGTAGTGGTCGAGCCGCAGGTCACTGCACGCTACAGCAACGTGGAGATCGACGAGATCGAGGAAACTGGCTCCTCCGCTGCGCTGAACACCAAAAAGCAGCGCTACGAAGTGGGCGAGCTGGGCGCGGGCGTGCAGCTGGTTGGCCGCATCGACCTGGAGCGAGGCAGCATCTCGCCGCGCATCAAGCTGATGGCTTACCACGACCTGATCGCCGACCAGGCTCAAAGCACGTCCAGCTTCGTACTGGGTGGCACGCCGTTCGTCACCACCGGCGCCAAGCCGGAGCGCAACAGCTACGAGGCCGGCCTGGGTGCCGACTACCGTCTGGGCGCACTAACCCTGGGTGTGAGCTACGACTACTTCGGTAAGTCGGATTACAGCTCGGATACCTTCTCGGCCAAGCTGCGTTACGACTTCTGATGAACCCTTACCTACCCTGTGCTTCGGCGCAGGGCAGGCATGAAAAAGCCGCTGCGTCCTCCCGGACGCAGCGGCTTTTTCGTTGCGCTGAAACCGGCGGTCAGCCGCGCGCTCCGCGCACCCCGGCCGCCAGCTCGCTGCACAGCGCCAGCACGTCATGGATGGCCTGCTTCGGTGTGTCGGCCTTGGCTATGCGGTCGACCAGCGCCGAGCCGACCACCACGCCGTCGGCGCGACGGGCCACGTCGGCGGCGTGTTCGGCGGTGCGGATGCCGAAGCCGATGCACAGTGGCAGGTCGGTGTGGCGACGCAGGCGGGCGACGGCTTCGTCGACCTGTTGCATGCTCGCCGAGCCGGCACCGGTGACGCCGGCCACGGAGACGTAGTAGACGAAGCCGGAGCTGCCGTTGAGCACCACCGGCAGGCGCGCATCGTCGGTGGTCGGCGTGGTCAGGCGGATGAAGTCGAGGCCGGCGGCCTGGGCCGGGTCGCACAGGTCGGCGTTGTGCTCCGGAGGCAGGTCGACCACGATCAGGCCATCCACGCCGGCGGCCTTGGCATCCTCGATGAAGCGCGGCACGCCGTAGTGGTGGATCGGGTTGAAGTAGCCCATCAGCACGATCGGCGTGGTCTGGTTGTCCTCGCGGAACTCGCGGACCATCTGCAGGGTTTTCGCCAGGTTTTGGCCATTGCCCAGGGCGCGGATATTGGCCAGCTGGATCGCCGGGCCGTCGGCCATCGGGTCGGTGAACGGCATGCCCAGCTCGATCACGTCGGCGCCGACGTCCGGCAGACCCTTGAGGATGTGCAGGGCGGTGGCGTAGTCCGGGTCGCCGGCGGTCAGGAAGGTCACCAGCGCGGCGCGATTCTGCTGTTTCAGTTCGGCGAAGCGGGTCTGCAGGCGGCTCATGCGCGGGTCTCCTCAAGCTTCAGGTGGTGCATCACGGTCTGCATGTCCTTGTCGCCGCGGCCGGACAGGTTGACCACCATGAGGTGGTCCTTGGGTAGCTGCGGCGCGCGCTTGAACATCTCCGCCAGGGCGTGGGACGACTCCAGCGCCGGGATGATGCCTTCCAGGCGGCAGCACTGGTGGAAGGCGGCCAGCGCCTCGTCGTCGGTGATCGGCACGTACTCGACGCGGCCGATGTCGTGCAGCCAGGCGTGCTCGGGGCCGACGCCCGGGTAGTCCAGGCCGGCGGAAATCGAGTGGGCATCAATGATCTGCCCGTCGTCGTCCTGCAGCAGGAAGGTGCGGTTGCCGTGCAGCACGCCCGGGGTGCCGCCGTTCATGCTGCTGGCGTGCTTGCCGGTGTCGATGCCGTGGCCGGCGGCTTCCACACCGACGATCTGCACCGAGGCGTCATCCAGGAACGGGTGGAACAGGCCGATGGCGTTGGAGCCGCCGCCGATGCAGGCGATCAGGCTATCGGGCAGGCGGCCCTCCTGTTCCTGCATCTGCTGGCGGGTCTCCTTGCCGATGACGGACTGGAAGTCGCGCACCATGGCCGGGTACGGGTGCGGGCCGGCAGCGGTGCCGATCAGGTAGAAGGTGTCGTGCACGTTGGTCACCCAGTCGCGCAGCGCCTCGTTCATGGCGTCCTTGAGGGTGCCGGTGCCGGCGGTGACCGGAATCACCTCGGCGCCGAGCAGCTTCATGCGGAACACGTTGGCCTGCTGCCGGTCGATGTCGGTGGTGCCCATGTACACCACGCACTGCATGCCGAAGCGTGCGGCCACGGTGGCGGTGGCCACGCCGTGCATGCCGGCGCCGGTCTCGGCAATGATGCGCTGCTTGCCCATGCGCTTGGCCAGCAGGATCTGGCCGATGCAGTTGTTGATCTTGTGCGCGCCGGTGTGGTTCAGCTCCTCGCGCTTGAGGTAGATCTTCGCGCCGCCGCAGAACTCGGTGAGGCGTTCGGCGAAGTACAGCGGGCTCGGGCGGCCGATGTAGTCGCGCTGGAAGTAGGCCAGTTCCTTGAGGAACGCCGGATCCTGCTTGGCCTTCTCGTATTCGGCGGCCAGTTCGTGGATCAGCGGCATCAGGGTTTCGGCGACGTACTGGCCGCCGAAGCTGCCGAACAGGCCCTTGGCGTCGGGTCCGTTGCGTAATGAGGTCATGGGTAGGCTCCTGGATTCGAGGGGCGTTGCAGCGATGGTCAGACCTTAACCAATCCCCGATGCCTTAAAAAGCGATAAGATTGCCGCAATTCGTCAGGAAATATCACCTATGACCGCCTCGCTTCCCCCGCTCAATGCCCTGCGCGCCTTCGAGGCCGTGGCGCGCCTAGGTAGCCTGAAACGCGCGGCCGACGAGCTACACGTTACCCATGGGGCGGTCAGTCGGCAGCTCGCCAACCTGGAACAGACCCTCGGCGTGGCACTGCTGGAGAAGGAAGGGCGCGGCGTAAAACTCACCGATGCCGGCGCCCGTCTCGGCGCGGTGGCCAGCGAGGCCTTCGAGCGGCTGGCCACGCTGTGCGCCGAACTGCAGCACCAGGCCAGCGAGGCGCCCTTCGTGCTCGGCTGCCCGGGCAGCCTGCTGGCGCGCTGGTTCATCCCACGCCTGGATCGCCTGCAGCGCGAGCTGCCGGAGTTACGTCTGCAGCTGTCGGCCAGCGAAGGCGAGCTGGACCCGCGCCGCGCCGGCCTGGACGCCACCCTGTGGTTTGCCGAGCCGCCCTGGCCGGCCGATGTTGCCGTGTTCGAGCTGGCCGCCGAGCGCATCGGTCCGGTGCTCAGTCCGCACCATCCCCGGGCGGCGCAATTGGGCGCGGCGCCGCCGGAGGCGCTGCTTGACGAGGCGTTGTTGCACACCGTCTCGCGGCCCCAGGCGTGGCCCACCTGGCTGCGCAGCCAGGGGCTGCAGCCGGGGCAACTGCGCCTTGGCCAGGGGTTCGAGCACCTCTACTACCTGCTGGAAGCTGCGCTGGCCGGCCTGGGCGTGGCCATCGCCCCGCAGCAGCTGGTGGCCGACGACCTGGCCGCCGGCCGTCTGTTGGCGCCCTGGGGCTTCGTGGAGACCCCGGCGCGGCTGGCCCTCTGGGTGCCGCGCCGGCGCCTGGATCGGCGCGCCGAGCGACTGGCCGACTGGTTGCGTGCCGCGCTGGCGTAACGGCAAGGCTTTTCTATGCTGTTCCCCAGCCCATGCGGGCGCACTCATCCAGCGGTCCGCTGTCCATGACCGTACGGGCCAGGGCCCTTCATCAGGAGAGCGGCGACATGTCGGATCATCACACCTACAAGCTGGTCGAGCTGGTCGGCACCTCCCCCACCAGCATCGAAGACGCCATCCAGAGTGCGCTGACCGAGGCGGGCAAGAGTCTGCGCCTGCTGGAATGGTTCGAAGTGGTCAGCACGCGCGGGCACATCGTCAACGGCGCGGTCGGGCATTTCCAGGTGACGCTCAAGGTCGGCTTCCGCATCGCCAACAGCTGAGGAGGCCGCCATGAACCTGTTGCCGATCCTCGGGCTGATGCTGCTAGGCACTGAGCTCCAGGCTGCGTCCAAGCCCTGCGAGGAGCTCAAGGCGGAGATCGCCGCCAAGCTGCAAGCCCGGGGCGTGCATGAATACCAGCTGGAAATCACCAACCCCGGAGGGGCGGTGGGCTGGACCGTGGTCGGGACCTGCGAAGGGGGCAGCAAGGAAATCCTCTATCGGCGCGGCCGCGCCGAACTGCCCGATACGCTGCCGGACGATGAGGACGCCGACACGGCGCCCCTGCCTGAGGATGAGCGGGATGCCGGGCCGACGTCGCTGCCCGAGCCGATCCGGCCGTTGCCCTGATCGGGCGCCCTCGCCATGGCTCACGGAGGAGCGACTGGCAGTGCGGCGGAAGAGCTGATCCAGCGCGGCTATCAGGCGCATTCCGCAACCGACCGACGGGCGCTGCTGCGCCCCTACCAGGACAATCGTTTTCGTGACGACGTGCAGGGCATGCGCGCCCTGGGCGCCCTGCTGATCCTGATATTCCACCTGTGGGTCCACAAGGTATCCGGCGGCGTCGACGTGTTCTTCGTGGTGTCCGGCTACCTGATGGCCGGTCTGCTGCTGCGCCAGGCCGCCAATGGTGGGCGCCTGCGACCGATCGAGTTCTGGGCCGGCGTGGTCAAGCGGGTGGCCCCGGCGGCGTATCTGGTCCTGCTGTGCACCCTGCTGTTTGGCTATCTGTACGTTCCCGCGCCGCTCTGGCGCACCGTGATCGACGACCTGCTGTTCAGCGCCCTGCAGCTGGAGAATCTGCACCTGATGCGCAGCGGCGCGAACTATCTGGATCGCCACATGCCGCCCAGCCCCTTCCAGCAGTTCTGGGCGCTGTCCATGCAGATGCAGTTCTATCTGCTGCTGCCCGGGTTGCTGGGCGTCGCCCTGTGGCTGGCGCGCCGCTTCGGCTCCCGCTGGCCGCTGCTGCTGGTCATCGGCGGCGGGGCCCTGCTCTCCTTCGCCTATGGCCTGTCGGCCACCGAGGCAAACCCGGTGCGCGCCTACTTCAATCCTCTGGCCCGACTCTGGGAGTTTCTCGTCGGTGCCCTGCTGGCGCTGGCCTTGCCCCTGCTCTCGGGGCCCGGCCGCCGGCTGAGCCTGGCGCTGTCTGGCCTGGGGCTGGTCCTGCTGCTGGGCACCGGCGTGTTGGTGCCTCGGGACATGCCGTTCCCGGGCGTGGCCGCGCTGCTGCCGGTGCTGGCCGCCGCCCTGCTGCTGTATGGCGGCGCCCGCCGCGAGGCCTCGGTAATCCAGCGACTGTTGTCCACCCGCCAGCTGGTGTACCTGGGAGGCGTGTCCTTCACCCTCTACCTGTGGCACTGGCCGGTACTGGTCTTCATGCTGCACCTGCACGGGGTCGATCAGGTCAACCTGCCGCAGGGCCTGCTGGTGATCGGGCTGTCGCTGCTGCTGGCCATCCTCACCAGCCTGCTGGTGGAGACACCGGCGCGTCGCATCCCGCGCAACCAGCCCTGGCGCGCCTTCATGCTCGGTGTGCTGTGCCTGATGCCGGTATTCGCGCTCTGGGTAGGGGGCAAGCATGTGATTCTCGACCGGCTGCGCATGGCGGAACAGGGCGGCGAATCCCGGGGCTTCTTCACCGGCAGCCGCATCAGCCTGCAGGACAACGCCCGCAGCGTGTCGCTGGCGCGTTTCATGGGCGTCAAGCGCGACATCAGTCCCGCCGCGCGGGAAAGCTGTGACCGTGGCATGTTCAGCGCCGAGATCATCCTGTGCACCTTCGGCGACCTCGAAGCCGCGCCGCTGGTGGCGCTGGTCGGTGGTTCCCACGCTTCGCAATGGGAGCCGGCCTTCTCGGAGATCGGCCGCCGCTACGGGTTCCGGCTGGTCACCATTGTCATGTCGGCCTGCTCGCTGGGCTATCAGCCGGTGGCGTCGCGCAGCGAGGACTGCCGGCGGTGGAATGCCGGCCTGCTGCCGGTGCTGGCGGCGCTGCGGCCGAACGTGGTGATCACCACCGCGACCCGTTCCTTCTCGCCAGGCCGGGCGGACGCTGTCGAGTTTGTGCCGGACGGGTTGGTGGAAAGTCTGAGGAAGGTCCTGGCACTGGACATCCCGGTGATCGGTATCCGTGACAATCCCTGGTTCCGCCGCGACCCCAGTGCTTGCGTCTGGCAGAACCCGGCGCGCGCCAGCCGCTGTGCGCGGCCGATGCAGGAGGTGCTGCTGGTGGTAAATCCGGCGCGCGCGCTGGAGGAGCGGCTGCCGGGTTTCCACGCCCTGGACCTGAGCCACTTGCTGTGTGTGGACGGGCGCTGTCCGGCGTACTTCGACGGCCACCTGATGTGGCGCGATCGAGACCACCTGACACGCTCCTTCGTCCACTACATGGCTTCGGCCGTGCAGGCGGCGCTCGAAACCCAGGCGCCGGTGCTACCGCGGCGCGGGCCATAGCCGGATCGCCGGATCAGCGCAGGTTGGTCAGGACGTCCAGGCTGCGCAGGCGCGCGGCGTTGTCGTAGAGGTCGCAGGTGAACATCAGTTCGTCTGCCTGGGTGCGGTCGAGCAGCCGCTCCAGGCGCTCGCGAACCCGCTCGGGTCCGCCGATCACCGCCACGCCAAGGAAATTGTTCACCGCCTCCTGCTCCTGGGGCAGCCAAAGGTCGCGCATGTCGGCCACTGGCGGCTGCATGCGCAGGCTGTGGCCGCGGATCAGCGCCAGCACGCGCTGGTACAGCGTGGTAGCCAGGTACTCGGCTTCCTCGTTGCTGTCCGCCGCCACCAGCGGCACACCGAGCATCACCTGCGGGCGGTCGAGCACGTCCGAGGGCTGGAACTCCTCGCGGTACAGGGCGATGGCCTGGTGCATGTACTGCGGTGCGAAGTGCGAGGCGAACGCGTAGGGCAGCCCCTTGGCGGCGGCCAGACGGGCGCTGAACAGGCTGGAGCCGAGCAGCCAGATCGGCACGCGGCTGTTGATGCCCGGCATGGCAATCACCGATTGCCCGGGCTGGCGCGGGCCGAGCAGGGCCTGCAGTTCCTCCACGTCCTGGGGGAAATCGTCCGGGCTGCCCAGACGATCGCGGCGCAGGGCGCGCGCGGTGAACGGGTCGGCGCCGGGCGCGCGGCCCAGGCCCAGGTCGATCCGCCCCGGATAGAGCGCTTCCAGCGTGCCGAACTGTTCGGCGACCACCAGGGGGGAATGGTTGGGCAGCATCACGCCGCCGGCACCGAGGCGGATGCGCGAGGTGCCGGCGGCCAGATAACCGATCAGCACGGCGGTGGCCGAGCTGGCGATGCCGTCCATGTTGTGGTGTTCGGCCACCCAGAAGCGCTCGAAACCCAGCGACTCGGCATGCCGCGCCAGCGCCAGGGCATTGTGCAGGGCGTCGGCCGGCGTGCCGTCGTCACGGATCGGTGCCAGATCGAGGATGGAGAAACGGGTATCGGCAAGGCGACGCATGGCGGGACTCCCGGTCGGTCAAAACGGCCCGCAGCGTACCACTTCCGCGCGGGCCAGCGGCTCGGTGCCGTCCTGGTCGTATAACCAGCCCTGGGCCTTGAGGGCCAGCGGCCGGGCTTCGAAACGATAGTCCCTGCCGGCCTGGAAGTGGGCATAACGCAGGCGCAGCTCGCAGGTGACCCGGCGCGGCTCGCCGAACAGGCCGCTGCCCTGCCGGCTGTCGTACTGGTAGCGCAGTTGCAGCTCATGGGTGCCGGGCGCCACGTCAACATAGCGACCGTCGGCGAGCCGCTGGCCGTCCAGTCGCTGGGCGCTCAGCACATCGGCCGGGGCGGCGCGTAGGCTGATCCGCGCCTGCCCGGGATCGGCCGGCGGGACCGGTGCGGCGCAGGAGCCGAGCAGCAGTCCGAGCAAGGCCGCGACGGGGCGCATGCTAGCCGCCGCGACAGCCCTGTTCCGCGCCGCGTGCGACCAGACGGTCGTAGGGATCGTACAGGCGGATCCAGGGTCGGAAGCCATGCTGCCCGGCTTGCAGGCGGTAGCGCTGGCCTGGGGTAAAGTCGTCGTACGCCAGGGTCAGCCGGCAATCGCGACGGTGGGGAGTGTCCCCGCCGATGTCGCGGGGATTGACGTCGAACTGGTAGCGCACCGCCAGCTGGTGGGCGCCGGGCGCCAGCCGGAAGTGGTTCTTGCGCCACGGCGAGCCGTCCAGCTCCAGGGTGACCAGGCGATTATCGGCGGCGCTTTGCAGGTCGACCCAGGCGCGCTCGGCGTCGGGGCCCGACAGCAGGGAGCAGCCCGGTAGGACCAGCAGGCAGAGACTCAGCAGGGTGACGCGCATGATGGACTCCGGTCGACGGCGTAGGGGGCCAGGAAAACCTACAGCGGCCAGCGGGAAAGCGCGACGATTCAGGGTTCTCGACCGCTGGTCCTGCCGTGCGGTTCCCTGGCTGCTGTGCCTCTGGCTGAGCGGTTGCGTCAATCTTGGCTACTACCACCAGATGGCAACGGGCCAGCTGCAACTCCTGCGCCAGCGTGAGCCGATCACTCAGGTGCTTTCCGACCAACGGCGCGACCCCCAGCTGCGCGCGCGTCTGGGCGTCGCCGTGCAGGCCCGGCATTTCGCCAGCCAGGTGTTGGGGCTGCCCGACAACCGCAGCTACCTGAGCTACGTCGAGCTGGACCGGCCCCATGTGCTCTGGAGTCTGATGGCCACGCCGGAATTTTCCGTGGAGGCCAGTCCGCAATGCTTCCCGCTGGCCGGCTGTGTGGCCTACCGGGGCTACTTCCGCCTCGAGCTGGCCGAAGCCGCCGCCGCGCGGCTACGCGCCCGCGGCCTGGATGTGTGGCTGGGCGGCGTGGACGCCTACTCGAGCCTGGGCTGGTTTGCCGATCCGCTGCTCAGCAGCATGCTGCGCCGCGACGACGAGCAACTGGCCGGGTTGATCTTCCACGAACTGGCGCACCAGCGCTTCTACCTGCCGGGCGACACGGCGTTCAACGAGTCCTACGCCAGCTTCGTGGAGCGTCAGGGCTTGCGCGAGTGGCGCGCGCGGCGCGGCCTGCCGGCGCCCGATGGCGCGGCGGAGCAACGGCACCGGGCGTTCGTTGCGCTGATTCTGGACACCCGCGAACGCCTGCGCGTGCTCTATGCCGCGCCGCGCTCGGTGGAGGCGCTGCGTCAGGCCAAGGCCGAGGCCTTGGCGCAGTTGCGGGCCGACTACCGCCGGCTGCGCGAGGCCGACCAGGTGGCCAATTTCGACCGTTTCATGGCCGGGCCGCTGAACAACGCCAGCCTGCTGCCCTTCGCGCTGTACGACCAGTGGGTGCCGGCCTTCGCGCGGCTGTTCGCCGAGGTGGGCGAGGACTGGTCGGCCTTCCACGAGGCGGTGCGCCAGCTCGGCGGGGTGTCCGCCGAGCAGCGCCGCAGCCGGCTGGCTGCATTGCAGGGGGACGGGGAACTCGACCGGCCGCCGACGGGAACGGAAAACCCGTAGCCGGGGCTTCAGCCGCGACGCTTCAGGCGTGGCGCCCCATCGCGGCAGAAGTCCGCCGATCTAGGCGGCCTGGCTGCCCAGAAAGGCGCTGCGCAGCGCGTCCAGGCTTTCGAAATGCCAGTCCGGCGCCTCGGCCAGCAGCTCCTCGCGGCTGCCGAAGCCGTAACCCACGGCGGCGCAGGCCAGGCCGTTGTGACGGGCGCCGATCAGGTCGTGCTTGCGGTCGCCGATCATCAGCGTGCGCGCCGGGTCCAGCGCTTCGCTCTCCACCAGGTAGCCGATCAGCTCGCGCTTGTCGGTGCGCGTGCCGTCCAGCTCGCTGCCATAGATGCGCTCGAAATGCTGGTTGAAGCCGAAGTGCCGGGCGATCTCCGCCGCGAACACCGTGGGCTTGCTGGTGGCGATGAACAGGCGGCGGCCCTGCCCGCGCAGCTCTTCGAGCAGCGTGCCGATACCGTCGAACGGGCGGTTCTCGTACAGGCCGGTAACGCGGAAGCGCTCGCGGTAGTGATGCACCGCCTGCCAGGCCCGTTCCTCGTCCATCCCATAGCTGCTCATGAAGCACTGCAGCAGCGGCGGGCCAATGAAATGCTCCAGGGCGGCCAGGTCCGGCTCGTGGATGCCCAGTTGCGCCAGGGCGTGCTGCACCGAGCGGGTGATGCCCTCGCGGGGGTCGGTCAGGGTGCCGTCGAGGTCGAAGAGAATGGTGTCGTGGTGCATTAGCGGTCGTACCCTTCTGCCAGGTGCTGATCCTTCAGCTTCACGTAGTTGCCGGCGGTGTAGCTGAAATAAGCCTTTTCCGCGTCGCTCAGCGGACGGGCCTGCTTCACCGGGCTGCCCACATACAGATAGCCGCTTTCCAGCCGCTTGCCCGGCGGCACCAGGCTGCCGGCGCCAATCACCACCTCGTCCTCCACCACCACGCCGTCCATGACGATGGCGCCCATGCCCACCAGGATGCGGTTGCCCAGGGTGCAGCCGTGCAGGGTCACCTTGTGGCCGACGGTGACCTCGTCGCCGATGGTCAGCGGATAACCCTCCGGGTTGTACGGCCCGGCGTGGGTGATGTGCAGGACGGAACCGTCCTGGATGCTGGTGCGCGCGCCGATGCGGATGCGGTGCATGTCGCCGCGGATCACCGCCAGCGGCCACACCGAGCTGTCCGCGCCGAGTTCGATGTCGCCGATCAGCACCGCGCTGGCGTCGACGAAGGCCCGCTCGCCGAGGCGGGGCGTGTGGTTGCGGTAGGAACGAATGGCCACGATAGGCTCTCCTGAGCTGCGAGAGTGGGCGATTGTAATTAAGATGCCGGGCAAGTGGACGTTGCCTACCCTGTCCCACATCACTTCCTCCACAGGTAAGAACGCAGTGACCAGCAATCCCCTCCTGCAGGATTTCGACCTGCCGCCCTTCTCCGCCATTCGACCCGAGCATGTCGAACCGGCGATCGACCAGATCCTTGCCGACAACCGCGCGGCGATCGAGCGCCTGCTCGACAGCCAGCGCCAGAACCCGAGCTGGAGCGGCCTGGTGCAGGCCCTCGACGAGCTGGGCGCGCGCCTCGGCCAGGCCTGGAGCCCGGTCAGCCACCTCAACGCGGTGTGCAACAGCCCGGAACTGCGCGACGCCTACCAGGCCTGCCTGCCGAAGCTCTCCGCGTACTACACCGAGCTGGGGCAGAACCGCGCGCTGTTCGAGGCCTACAGTGCGCTGGCGCAGAGCACCGAGGCCGCCACCTTCGACGTGGCACAGAAGACCATCCTCGAACACAGCCTGCGCGACTTCCGCCTGTCCGGCATCGACCTGCCGGCCGAGCAGCAGAAGCGCTACGGCGAGATCCAGCAGCGCCTGTCCGACCTGACCAGCCGCTTCTCCAACCAGCTGCTGGATGCCACCCAGGCCTGGACCAAGCTGCTCACCGACGAGAACGAACTGGCCGGCCTGCCGGAGTCGGCCCGCGCGCAGATGAAACAGGCCGCCGAGGCCAAGGAGCTGGACGGCTGGCTGATCACCCTGGAATTCCCCAGCTACTACGCGGTGATGACCTACGCCGACAACCGCGCCCTGCGCCAGGAGGTCTACACCGCCTACAGCACCCGCGCCTCCGACCAGGGTCCGAACGCCGGCCAGCATGACAACGGCCCGCTGATGGTGGAAATCCTCGACCTGCGCCAGGAGCTGGCTCGCCTGCTGGGCTTCGCGCATTTCGCCGAGCTGTCGCTGGCCACCAAGATGGCCGACTCCACCGAGCAGGTGCTGAGCTTCCTGCGCGACCTGGCGGTGCGCAGCAAGCCGTTCGCCCGGCGCGATCTGGAAGAATTGCGCGCCTTCGCCGCCGAGCGCGGCGTGGACGACCTGCAGAGCTGGGACACCGGCTACTTCGCCGAGAAGCTGCGCCAGGCGCGCTACGACCTGTCCCAGGAAACCGTGCGCGAGTGGTTCCCGATCGACAAGGTGCTGTCCGGCCTGTTCACCATCGTGCAGAAGCTCTACGGCATCGAGATCAACGAGCTGCATGACTTTGAGCGCTGGCACGCGGACGTGCGCCTTTTTGAGATCCGCGAGCACGGCGAGCAGATCGGCCGCTTCTATTTCGACCTCTACGCCCGGGCCAACAAGCGCGGCGGCGCGTGGATGGATGGCGCGCGCGACAAGCGCCGTACCGCCGATGGCCGGCTGGTCTCGCCGGTCGCCTACCTGGTGTGCAACTTCACCCCGGCGACTACTGGCAAGCCGGCGCTGCTGACCCACGATGAAGTGACCACCCTGTTCCACGAGTTTGGCCATGGCCTGCACCACCTGCTGACCCGCGTCGAACATGCCGGTGCTTCTGGCATCAACGGCGTGGCCTGGGATGCCGTCGAGCTGCCCAGCCAGTTCATGGAGAACTGGTGCTGGGAGCCGGAAGGCCTGGCGCTGATTTCCGCCCACTACCAGAGTGGCGAGCCGCTGCCCCGGGAGCTGCTGGACAAGATGCTGGCGGCGAAGAACTTCCAGTCCGGGCTGATGATGCTGCGCCAGCTGGAATTCTCGATCTTCGACTTCGAGCTGCATGCGACCCACGGCGACGGCCGCAGCGTGCTGGAGGTGCTCGAGGCGGTACGCGACGAGGTGGCGGTGATGCGTCCGCCGCAGTGGAACCGCTTCGCCAACGGCTTCGCCCACATCTTCGCCGGCGGCTACGCGGCCGGCTACTACAGCTACAAGTGGGCCGAGGTGCTGTCCGCCGACGCCTTCTCACGCTTCGAGGAAGAAGGCGTGCTCAATCCGGAAACCGGTCGCGCCTTCCGCGACGCCGTCCTGGCGCGCGGCGGCTCCCAGGCGCCGATGCAGTTGTTCGTGGATTTTCGTGGCCGCGAGCCGGCCATTGACGCGCTGCTGCGCCACAGCGGTCTGACGGAGAATGCAGCATGAGTGAAGTGAAGAAGCGTTTCATCGCCGGCGCCGTGTGCCCGGCCTGCGAAGCCCAGGACACCATCAAGATGTGGGACATCGACGGCGTGCCGCACCGCGAATGCGTGGCCTGCGACTACGCCGACACCCTCAACGAGCAGGGTATTTCGGTACCCAAGGAGCTCGGCACGCGGGTCAACCAGGCCAAGCCAGCGGCGGCCAAACCGCAGAGCGGCCAGGCCATGCAGTTTTTCCCCAACCCGAAGCTGAAGAAGTCGGAATAAGGCCCCGGGCGTTCTATTCGCGAAAGAACTCCCCCGGCGTGCAGCCGAACTGCTGGCGAAAGGCGGCGATGAACGCCGAGGTGGAGTCGTAGCCGCAGGCCAGCGCCACGTCGGTGACCCGTTCGCCGCGCTCCAGCGGCGCCAGCGCGCCGAGCAGGCGCAGGCGCTGGCGCCAGGCCCGGAAGCTCAGGCCGGTCTCGCGCTGGAACAGCCGGCTCAGGGTCTTTTCCGACAGGCCCAGACGCTGGCTCCAGTCGCCGAGGGTGGTTTGTCGTTCCGGATGGGCCTGCAGGCTGCGGCACAGCGGACGCAGGCGGCTGTCGTGGGGCAGCGGCAGCATCAGATCCACCTCGCGAGCGGCGGCCAACTGGTCGAGCAACACCTGCGCCAGCCGGCCGTCCGCACCGTCTTCGTCGTAGGCTTCCGGCAGCAGGCTGAAAGTGCGGATCAGCTCGCGCAGCAGCGGGCTGACCTCCAGCACCCGGCAGCCGGGCGGCGCCCAGGTGGTGATGGAACCATCCAGGTACAGGCTGCGCATTTCCGTGTGCGGCGAGCGGTACACCCGGTGCGGCATGCCCGCCGGCACCCACACCGCGCGCTGGGGCGGGGCAATGAAACGGCCGGCCGCCGTTTGCACCTCCAGCACGCCCTGGCTGGCGTAGGAGAGCTGCGCCCACGGGTGGCTGTGGCGGTAGGCGAGCGCCAGGTTGGCCAGCGATTCGACGCGCCCGTAGAGCGGGCGTGGCAGGCTGGAAAGCGCGGCCATGCTGGGATTCAGGGACTGTTCCTGTCCGTTTGGCGACATTGGCGGGCTCATTGGCGTTAGTCGGTCGTCGGCGAACAGGGTAGTGTCCGCCTCCACCTGCCGACAACCACGAGAACTCCAAATGGCACTGACCCGTTTCCTGCCCGATGCCTACACCCAGATCCTGATTGGCGTGGTGCTGCTGGCCACCGTCCTGCCGGCCAGCGGCCAGGGCGCAGTGGCCTTCGCCTGGATCACCAGCCTGGCCATCGGCCTGCTGTTCTTCATGCACGGCGCCAAGCTGTCGCGCGATGCGATCATCGCGGGCGCCACCCACTGGCGCCTGCACCTGCTGATCTTCGCCTGCACCTTCGTGCTGTTCCCGCTGCTCGGCCTGGCGCTCAAGCCGCTGCTGTATCCGCTGCTGGGCAACGAACTGTACCTGGGCATGCTCTACCTCTGCGCGCTGCCGGCCACCGTGCAATCGGCCATCGCCTTCACCTCGCTGGCGCGCGGCAACATTCCGGCGGCCATCTGCAGCGCGGCGGCCTCCAGCCTGCTGGGCATCTTCCTCACCCCGCTGCTGGTCATGCTGCTGATGGGCGTGGAGGGCGAAAGCGGCTCGACCCTGGACGCCATCGGCGCGATCGTGCTGCAGTTGCTGGTGCCCTTCGTCGCCGGTCAGCTGGCCCGCCCGCTGATCGGTGGCTGGGTGGCGCGCAACAGCAACTGGCTGCGCCGGGTGGATCAGGGCTCGATCCTGTTGGTGGTCTACACCGCCTTCAGCGCGGCGGTGATCGGCGGGCTCTGGGAACAGATCCCGCTGGCCCGTCTGCTGGTGTTGACGCTGGTCTGCACGCTGTTCCTGGCCTTGGTGCTGGTGCTGGTCGAGTTCATCGGCCGGCGCGTGGGGCTGAACCAGGAGGACCGCATCACCCTGCTGTTCGGCGGCTCGAAGAAGAGCATGGCGACCGGTATCCCCATGGCCCAGGTGCTGTTCGCCGGGGGGGCCGTCGGCACGCTGATCCTGCCGCTGATGATCTTCCACCAGATCCAGCTGATGGTCTGCGCGGTGCTGGCCCAGCGTTATGCGCGGCGGCCGGAGGGTGACGAGGTGGGGCTCGGCGCCGAGACGTGAGGCGGTAGAAACGTCCGCCGAACGGCTTATGCCAAAGCTAAAACTCCGGATACTGTATATAAAAACAGTATCCGGAGTTTCAATGACCGTATCTCCACCGCCACGCGGCCGTGGCACCACCGACAATCCTGACAATCGCTATGCGCCGACCCGTTGCGAAGCCTTCGATGACGGCTGGCATCAGGAGGTGCCGCCGAGCCGGGCCACCGAAGTGCGTCAGGAGCTGGCAAAAAGTGTCATCACCCGCAACCGCTCGCCGGATGTCGGCTTCGATCGCTCCCTCAACCCCTATCGCGGCTGCGAGCACGGCTGCATCTACTGTTTCGCCCGTCCCAGCCATGCCTACTGGGACCTGTCGCCGGGGCTGGATTTCGAGACCCGGCTGATCGCCAAGACCAATCTGGCCGAGCGCCTGGAGGAACAGCTGAGCAGGCCCGGCTACCTGCCGGCGCCGATCGCCCTGGGGGTGAACACCGACGCCTATCAGCCCATCGAGCGCGAGCAGCGCCTGACCCGCCAGGCGCTGGAAATCCTGCTGCGTTATCGCCACCCCGTGCACCTGATTACCAAGAGCGCGCTGATCCTGCGCGACCTCGATCTGCTGGAGCAGTTGGCCGCGCAGAACCTGGTCAGCGTGGCCATCAGCCTGACCACGCTGGACAACGAGCTCAAGCGCATCATGGAGCCGCGCGCGGCCTCGCCCGCCGCGCGGTTGCGCTGCCTGCGCGAGCTGCATGCCGTCGGGGTGCCGGTGTCGGTGCTGTGCGCGCCGATGATTCCGATGGTCAACGATGCCGAACTGGAACAGCTGCTGAAGGCCGCCCGCGACGCCGGCGCCCAAAGCGCCGGCTATGTGCTGCTGCGCCTGCCACTGGAGATTGCCGAGCTGTTCGAGGACTGGCTGCGGGCGCATTTCCCGCAGCGCGCCGAGCATGTGATGAGCCTGGTGCGCCAGTGCCGGGGCGGAGCGAATTACGACAGCCGCTTTGGCCTTCGCATGCGTGGCGAAGGGCCGTTCGCGGACCTGCTGGCGCGGCGTTTCCAGGTTGCCTGCAAACGCCTGGGCCTGAACCGGCGGGAACTGCGCGGGCTGGATTGCCAGCGCTTCGCGCCGCCGGGCGCGCAACTGGCGCTCTGGTGATCAGAGACTGCCCAGGCGCAATTCCATGCCCAGCTGGCGGCTCAGGCACGGCCACTGCTGCCAGGCCTGGCGGGTTTCTTCATCTTCCAGGCAGGCGCGGCAGGTCTGGCGCTCCTCGCTGGTCATGCGCGCCGGATCGAGCAGGCCGTCCACCGTCTCGAAGATCGCCTGGTCCAGCGAGTTGGCGTAGGGCTCGCCGATCAGCTGATGGGCGATCAGGTTGGCGGTGGTGTTGTCGAGGGGGATCAAGGGTCGGCCGAGCTGCACCAGGTAGCGGTCGTTGACCTCCTCGATCAGCCGCTGCGCCAGATAGGCGTCGTCCAGCAGCGCTGCCAGCCCCGCCTCGGCATGCCGGGGCGCCTGGAAAAACTCCTCGGCGACCCGCAGCAGCGGGTCGATGTGGGCCTGCAGCCCGGTTTCACCGGCCACCCGGGCGGCGGCCTCCAGCAGGTCGGGCACCTGCTCGATGTAAGCGCTGACGAACTGCAGCAGGCTCTGCGAGCCGTTTTCCAGCGGCAGGCGAATGGAGGGATGCAGCTGCGGCAGGCGATTGCCGAGCAGGCGAGCCAGACGCCCGCTGCGCTGCTCCTCCAGTTGAGCCTGGTGGATGATCGCGCGCATGGAAGACAGGTTCATGGCGGCTCCTGGAATACGCTTCATGCAAAACCTTAGTTGGCGCATCGAGACTGCGGTTGACCTTCACCCTCGTTATCGACAATTCGGGCGTATAGTTCAGGGGCCGACGACAGCCTGTGACTCTGCAGGGTCGGCGGCTCGTCTTGCAGTGCAAAATCCGTTCTAGAACCGAGGTTTGAAGAAATGCCGTACAAGCACAAGGCCATCCCGATCCAGGTTCGTACCGGCAGCGAGAGTGCCGAAGAGGCCCTGAACAGCATCGTCAGTGGCTTCCGGCGTTTCCGACAGGAAGTGTTTCCGCAACAGGAGGAACTCTTCAAGGCGCTGGCCACGGCGCAGAATCCGCAGGCGATGTTCATCACCTGCGCCGACTCGCGCATCGTGCCGGAACTTATCACCCAGAGTTCCCCCGGCGACCTGTTCGTTTCACGCAATGTCGGTAACGTGGTGCCGCCCTACGGGCAGATGATGGGCGGCGTTTCCACCGCCATCGAATATGCCGTTCTGGCCCTGGGTGTGCAGCACATCATCGTTTGCGGCCATTCCGACTGCGGCGCCATGAAGGCGGTACTCGATCCGCAGAGCCTGGAGCGCATGCCGACCGTAAAGGCCTGGCTGCGTCATTCCGAAGTGGCGCTGCGTGTGGTCGAGGAGAACTGCGGCTGCGGTCATCATGACACGCTGCAGGTGCTCACCGAGGAAAACGTCGTCGCCCAGCTCGACCACCTGCGCACCCACCCCTCGGTGGCGGCGCGCCTGGCCAGCGGCCAGCTGTTCATCCATGGCTGGGTGTACGACATCGAGAGCAGCGCCATCCTGGCGTACGACGCCGAGCGGGGCAGCTTCCTGCCGCTCGACGGCGACGTGGTGCCGATGGCCACGCCGCGCGCGCGCTTCTCCCGCGGCTGATCCTGCCGGCGGCCCTCCTGGCCGCCACGACCGCCGGTCGCCGGCGGTCGGCTCCCCTGGCGCCTTCCGCGCTCTGTCTATACTCCGAGGCGAACGACGTACTCCCGACCGGCCTGAGGCCAGCGCGGCGAAGTCAGCAGTCTCGTCCCGGCCCTCCGGTCCTGTCGGCAGATAACAAGAACGATAGGGGAGCGCAATGATGCGACATCCACGACTCTGGATGGGTCTGCTGGTTGGGGTGCTTCACTCGTCGGCCCAGGGGGCCTGGGACGTCAACATGCATCGGGGCGCCACCGAGGTCAGCCGCTCGGTGTTCGACCTGCACATGACCATCTTCTGGATCTGCGTGATCATCGGTGTGCTGGTGTTCAGCGTGATGATCTGGTCGA
The DNA here is from genome assembly GCF_000647775.1 of Pseudomonas sp. RL. Classification (NCBI taxonomy): domain Bacteria; kingdom Pseudomonadati; phylum Pseudomonadota; class Gammaproteobacteria; order Pseudomonadales; family Pseudomonadaceae; genus Pseudomonas; species Pseudomonas sp. RL. Next base: position 28,679 of record NZ_JBOY01000001.1, read on the forward strand.
TGATCATCCACCGTCGCTCAACCGGCCAGCAGCCGGCGCATTTTCACGAAAACACCCGCGTCGAGGTGCTGTGGACGGTCATTCCGCTGCTGATCCTCATCGGCATGGCGGTGCCGGCTACCCGCACGCTGATCGACATCTACGACACGTCCGAGTCCGATGTGGACATCCAGGTCACCGGCTACCAGTGGAAGTGGCACTACAAGTACCTGGGCGAAGACGTCGAGTTCTTCAGCAACCTCACCACCTCCCGCGAGCAGATGAACAACCTGGCGCCCAAGGGCGAGCACTATCTGCTGGAGGTGGACAACCCGCTGGTGGTGCCGGTCGGCGCCAAGGTGCGCTTCCTGATCACCGCGGCCGATGTCATTCACTCCTGGTGGGTGCCGGCGCTGGCGGTGAAGAAGGACGCCATCCCGGGCTTCATCAACGAATCCTGGACACGCATCGAGGAGCCCGGCATCTACCGCGGCCAGTGCACTGAACTCTGTGGCAAGGACCACGGTTTCATGCCGGTGGTGGTGGAAGCCAAGAGCCGGGAGGACTACGCCGCCTGGTTGGCCGAACGCAAGGCCGAGGCGGCGCAGCTCAAGGAACTGACCAGCAAGGAGTGGACCCGCGAGGAGCTGGTCGAACGCGGCCAGCAGGTCTATCAGACCTACTGCTCGGCCTGCCACCAGGCCAATGGCGAGGGTCTGCCGCCCATGTTCCCGGCGCTCAAGGGCTCACCGCTCACCACCGGTCCGCTGGACGGGCACCTGAACATCGTCTTCAACGGCAAGCCGGGCACCGCCATGGCCGCCTTCGGCCGCCAGCTGTCGGAGGTGGACATCGCCGCCGTGGTGACCTACGAGCGCAACGCGCTCGGCAACAGCGTCGGCGACATGCTGACCCCGCAGGACGTGCTGGCCTTCAAACAGGCCCAGGAATGAGGACATGACGGACATGAGCGATGCAGTGATCGACCACGGTCATGCCGTGCATGACCACCACGGCCCCGCCAAGGGCCTGATGCGCTGGGTACTGACCACCAACCACAAGGACATCGGCACGCTCTACCTGTGGTTCAGCTTCTGCGCGTTCCTGCTGGGCGGCAGCATGGCCATGGTGATCCGCGCCGAGCTGTTCCAGCCGGGCCTGCAGATCGTGCAGCCAGAGTTCTTCAACCAGATGACCACCATGCACGGCCTGATCATGGTGTTCGGCGCGGTGATGCCGGCCTTCGTCGGTCTGGCCAACTGGATGATCCCGCTGATGATCGGTGCGCCGGACATGGCCCTGCCGCGCATGAACAACTTCAGCTTCTGGCTGCTGCCGGCGGCCTTCGGCCTGCTGGTCAGCACCCTGTTCATGGAGGGCGGCGGGCCGAACTTCGGCTGGACCTTCTATGCGCCGTTGTCCACCACCTATGCACCGGAATCGGTGACCTTCTTCATCTTCGCCATCCACCTGATGGGCATCAGCTCGATCATGGGCGCCATCAACGTGATCGCCACGGTGCTCAACCTGCGTGCGCCGGGCATGACACTGATGAAGATGCCGCTGTTCGTCTGGACCTGGCTGATCACCGCGTTCCTGCTGATCGCCGTGATGCCGGTGCTGGCCGGGGTGGTGACCATGATGCTGATGGACATCCACTTCGGCACCAGCTTCTTCAGCGCCGCGGGCGGTGGCGATCCCGTGCTGTTCCAGCACGTATTCTGGTTCTTCGGGCACCCCGAGGTGTACATCATGATCCTGCCGGCCTTCGGCGCGATCAGCGCGATCATCCCGGCCTTCAGCCGCAAGCCGCTGTTCGGCTACACCTCGATGGTCTACGCCACCGGCGCCATCGCCTTCCTGTCGTTCCTGGTCTGGTCCCACCACATGTTCACCGTGGGCATTCCGCTCACCGGCGAGCTGTTCTTCATGTACGCCACCATGCTGATCGCCGTGCCCACCGGGGTGAAGGTGTTCAACTGGGTGAGCACCATGTGGCAGGGCTCGCTGACTTTCGAGGCGCCGATGCTGTTCGCCGTGGCCTTCGTCATCCTGTTCACCATCGGCGGCTTCTCCGGCCTGATGCTGGCCATCGCCCCGGCTGACTTCCAGTACCACGACACCTACTTCGTGGTTGCCCACTTTCACTATGTGCTGGTGCCGGGCGCCATCTTCGGCATCTTCGCCTCGGCATACTACTGGCTGCCCAAGTGGACCGGGCACATGTACGACGAGACCCTGGCCAGGCTGCACTTCTGGCTGTCCTTCGTGGGCATGAACCTGGCCTTCTTCCCCATGCACTTCCTCGGCCTGGCCGGCATGCCACGCCGTATCCCCGACTACAACCTGATGTTCGCCAACTTCAACCTGGTGTCGAGCATTGGCGCCTTCCTGTTCGGCGCTACCCAGCTGCTGTTCCTGTTCATCGTCATCAAGTGCATTCGTGGTGGCCGTCCAGCCCCCGCCAAGCCCTGGGACGGTGCGGAGGGGCTGGAATGGAGTGTGCCGTCACCGGCGCCCTACCACACCTTTCAGGTGCCGCCGGAGGTGAAATGACCAGTACCGCGCGCCTGGTGACTCGCCTGCTGCTGCTGGTGGCGGTGATGTTCGGCTTCGGCTTTGCCCTGGTGCCCCTGTACGACGTGATGTGCCAGGCCTTCGGCATCAACGGCAAGACCGCCGGACAGTACCAGGGCACGCAGCAGGTCGATGACAGCCGCACGGTGCGGGTGCAGTTCCTGGCCACCAATGCCGAGGGCATGGCCTGGACGTTCGAGCCGCTGCAGGCGGAGGTGCGGGTGCATCCCGGGGCCAGCCACGAGGTGCGTTTCGTGGCGCGCAATCCCACCGACCGACCGATGACCGCCCAGGCCGTGCCCAGTGTGGCGCCGGCGCGGGCCGCCGCCTGGTTCCACAAGACCGAATGTTTCTGTTTCACCCAGCAGGTGCTGCAGCCGGGCGAGCAGATCGAAATGCCGGTGCGCTTCATCGTCGACCGCGACCTGCCGCGCGATGTCCATCACCTGACCCTCGGCTACACGCTGTTCGACATCACGGGCCGCCAGCCCCAGGACGGATAGGAGACTTCGATGGCCACACAACCGCACGAGCCGTACTACGTCCCCGCCCAGAGCCAGTGGCCGATCATCGCCTGCATCGGCCTGCTGGTGACTGTCACCGGGCTGGGCCACTGGTTCAACGACCTGTCCGCCGAACGCGACAGCGCCAGCGGGCCGCTGATCTTCTTCATCGGCGTGCTGCTGCTGATCTGGATGTTCTTCGGCTGGTTCGGTTCGGTGGTTCGCGAGAACCGCGCCGGGCTGTACAGCGCGCAGATGGACCGCTCGTTCCGCTGGGGCATGAGCTGGTTCATCTTCTCGGAGGTGATGTTCTTCGCCGCCTTCTTCGGCGCGCTGTTCTACATCCGCTACTGGGTCGGCCCCTGGCTCGGTGGCGAAGGCGACAAGGGCATCAGCAACATGCTCTGGCCTGGCTTCGAGTACAGCTGGCCGTTGCTGCAGAACCCCGATCCCAAGGTGTTCCCGGGCCCCAGCGAGGTGATCGGCCCGTGGGGGCTGCCGCTGATCAACACCCTCCTGCTGGTCACCTCCAGTTTCACCCTGACCTTCGCCCATCACGCCCTGCGCCGTGGCCAGCGCGGGCCGCTCAAGCTGTGGCTGGGGCTGACCCTGTTGCTGGGCTTTGCCTTCCTGGTACTGCAGGCCGAGGAATACATCCACGCCTATACCGAGCTGGGCCTGACGCTGGGCTCGGGCATCTACGGCGCCACCTTCTTCATGCTCACCGGCTTTCACGGCGCCCACGTGACCATTGGCGCCATCATGCTCAGCGTGATGTTCGTCCGCGTGCTGCGCGGGCATTTCACCGCCGACGATCATTTCGGTTTCGAGGCGGCGGCCTGGTACTGGCACTTCGTGGATGTGGTGTGGATCTGCCTGTTCGTGTTCGTTTACGTGCTTTGAAGCTGGCCGCTGTAGAAACCCCAGGCGATCAGCGCCAGGGCCAGTGCGGAGAGCGCGACCCGGGCATAGAGCGCATAGACCATGCGATTCGAGCGGCCCGTGTCTCTGAGCATGAAGTACAGGGCGGAAAAGAGGCTCGTCAGGATGGCCAGCAAGAGCAGGAGAATCGCTGCCTTGAGCACGCGCAACTCCATGGGGAGGTGAAGTGGGGAAGCAGTATAGACAGCCCGGGCCCCGCTTTCGGCCCGGCTGGTTGCCGAGCCTGGTGGTGCTGATGCTGCTGCCGGTGCTGTGCAGCCTGGGCTACTGGCAACTGTCGCGGGCCGAGGAGAAACGCCAGATCCTGGCGGCCGAGGCGCAGCGGCGCGTGGCGCCGCCGGTCCCGGTGCAAACGCTATTGTCCGAGCCCGAGCCGGCGTTCGTGCGAGTCCGTTTGCGTGGCCGCTTCGATGCCGCCCACAGCCTGCTGCTCGACAACCGCGTGCAGCAGGGCCAGGTGGGTGTGGAGCTGGTGCAGCCGTTCATGGACCACCCCAGCGGGCGCTGGGTACTGGTGAATCGGGGCTGGCTGCCCTGGCCGGACCGGCGCGTGCCGCCGCGCTTCGACACGCCGAGCGGCGAGCTGCAACTTACCGCCTGGGCCTATGTTCCGCCGGGTCGCAGCCTGCTGGCGGTGGGCAACGCCACGGGCTGGCCGCGACTGGTCAACCGCCTGGACCCGCCGGCGATCTGGCAGGAACTGCGTCGCCCCGGCGTGCTGCTGGAACTGCGACTCGAGCCGGGACCGGCGGCGCTGATCCCCAACTGGCCCAGCGTGTCCATGGCGCCCCAGAAACATCAGGGCTACGCGGTGCAATGGTTCGGCCTGGCCGCAGCGTTGCTGGCGCTGTTCATCCACCTCGGGATTCATCGGGCACGGGAGGCTCGTCATGCATCAATCGCTGCACCTTGAACAGCAGGCTCGGCCAGTGGGGCGTGGCCGCCTGCAGCTGTTGCTCATACTGCTGGTGGTGATTGGCCCCATGGTGCTGGCCACTGCCATGTACCAGTGGCGTTTCTGGGTGCCGGAAGCCCGCACCTTTCACGGCCAACTGCACGGCGGCGGCCAGACCCTGGCCGATCTGGGCGTCGCCGGGGCCGAGCGTGCGGGCTGGCAGTTGCTGGTGACCGACGCCGGCGAATGTCCGGTCGCGTGCCGCGAACTGGTTTATCTGGCGCGGCAGATCCATATCGGCCTTGGTCGCGAGGCGGGACGCGCCAGCCATGCCCTGGCGCTGGGTGGCAGCCTGGATGCAGCGTATGCCGACCAACTGGCGCGTGAATATCCACAGCTCCGGCAGCTGGTGCTGGATGCGACACGCTATGGCCGGTTCAGCCCCGGCGCCCGGCTGTGGATCGTCGATCCGCTCGGCAATCTGGTGCTGAGTTATCCACAGGGCGTTGCCGGCAAGGCGGTGCTCGACGACCTGCGCCATCTGCTCAAGCTGTCGCGCCTGGGCTAGCGCTTCAAGGAGGAAGCCATGAGTCGACCCGGATTCGCCCTGGCCATCTTCGCTACCCTGCTGGCGGCGGTGGTGGTCATGCTCGGCGCCTACACGCGCCTGACCCATGCGGGACTCGGCTGCCCGGATTGGCCTGGCTGCTATGGCTTCCTCAGCGTGCCGATGAGCGAGCGGGCCCAGGAGGTGGCGGCCTTGCGTTTCCCCGACGCACCGCTGGAGATCGACAAGGGCTGGAACGAGATGGTCCACCGTTACGTGGCCGGCCTGTTGGGCCTGGTAATCCTGATCCTGGCGCTGCGTGCCATCCAGTGGCGCTCGCGCTCGGGGCAGCCGCTGCGCTTGCCGATCCTGCTGCTGGGCCTGGTGATCCTGCAGGCGGCCTTCGGCATGTGGACGGTGACCCTCAAGCTCTGGCCCCAGGTGGTGGTGGCGCACCTGCTCGGGGGTTTCGCAACGCTGGCGCTGCTGTTCCTGCTCAGTCTGCGGCTGTCCGGTCGGCTGCCCGCCCTGCCGGCCGCGCCCGTTTCGCTGCGCCTGCTGGCCTGGCTGACGCTGCTGCTGGTGGTCGGTCAGATCACCCTGGGTGGCTGGGTCAGCGCTAACTACGCAGCCATGGCCTGTGTCGACCTACCGACCTGCCAGGGCCAATGGTGGCCGGCGATGGACTTCCACAACGGCTTCCGCGTCGCCCAGGAAAAGGGGCCGAACTACCTCGGCGGCCAGTTGGATGGTGCCGCACGTACCGCCATTCATATGACCCATCGGCTGGGTGCCCTGCTGGTGGCGCTGGTCGGGCTGCTGCTGGCCTGGCGCCTGTGGGTAGCCGGCCTGGGCGGGCTGGCCCTTTTGTTACTGCTGGCGCTGGGCGCCCAGCTGGCGCTGGGTGTCGCCAATGTGCTGCTGCACCTGCCGCTGCACCTGGCGTTGGCCCATAACGCGGGCGGCGCGCTGCTGTTGCTGGCGGTCGTGCTGGTCCATTTCCGCCTGCGCCGCCCGGCCGGCGTGCTGCTGGTGCGGCCGCTGCCGAAACGATTCGAACCCGCCCGGGAAGGAGCCTTGCCATGACCAGCCTGCAGCGCGTTGAACCGCACCCCCCGGCCAGCTGGCGCGATTACCTGGAGCTGACCAAGCCCCGGGTGGTGCTGCTGATGCTGATCACCTCGCTGGTGGGTATGTTCCTGGCCACCCGCGTCGGGGTGCCCTGGACGGTGCTGCTGTTCGGCAACCTGGGCATCGCCCTGTGCGCCGGCGCGGCCGCCACGGTGAACCATGTGGTGGACCGACACATCGACGGGCTGATGGCGCGTACCCGGCGGCGCCCGGTGACCAGCGGCCGCGTCTCGCCCGTGGCGGCCCTGGTGTTCGCGTTGCTGCTGGCATTGGCCGGGCAACTGCTGCTGCTGGCCTTCACCAACCCCCTCACCGCCTGGCTGACCCTGGCCTCGTTGATTGGCTATGCGGCGATCTACACCGGGTTTCTCAAGCGCGCCACCCCGCAGAACATCGTCATCGGCGGGCTGGCCGGGGCGGCGCCGCCGCTGCTGGGCTGGGTAGCGGTCAGCGGCCACCTGGGCGCCGAGCCGCTGCTGCTGATGCTGATCATCTTCGCCTGGACCCCGCCGCACTTCTGGGCGCTGGCCATCCACCGCAAGGCCGAGTACGCCCGGGCCGACATTCCCATGCTGCCGGTGACCCATGGCGAGCAGTACACCAAGGTGCATATCCTGCTCTATACGCTGATCCTCCTGGCGGTCAGCCTGTTGCCCTTCGTCATCCGCATGAGCGGACTGCCCTACCTGATCTGCGCCCTGCTGCTGGGTGGGCGGTTCCTCTACTGGGCCTGGGTGCTGTACCGTGACAGCCGGCCTCAGGCGGCCATCGGCACGTTCAAGTACTCTATCGCCTACCTTTTCCTGCTGTTCATCGCTCTGCTGGTGGACCATTACCTGCCGTTGATCCCATGACCCGAACGCATACAACCGTAATCGCCCTCGTCGCCGTGGTTGCCCTGGTGATGGGGCTGACCGTCTACAAGGCCCTCAATCGCCCGAACCAGCTGGACCCCGCGCGGCTGCTGGACGCCGGCATCGTGCAGCTGCCGCAGAGCCGGGAGCTGCCGGCGCTGACCCTCACCAACCAGGATGGCCAGTCGCAGGCGGTGGACGCCCTGACCGGCCGCTGGACGCTGCTGTTCTTCGGCTACACCTTCTGCCCGGACATCTGCCCGACCACGCTGGCCGAACTGCGTCAGCTGCAAGGCCTGCTGAGCGAGGAAGACCGCCAGCGCCTGCAGGTGGTGATGGTCACGGTCGATCCGGCCCGCGACACGCCCGAGCAACTCAAGCAGTACCTGGGGTTCTTCGATGCCGGCTTCCGCGGGCTGACCGGCGAGCTGGACCAAATCCAGGCGCTGTCCGGGCGGGTGGGCATTCCCTTTATCCCCGGCAACGAAAGCCTGCCCAACTACACCGTCGACCACAGCGGCAACCTGGCCCTGCTCGGCCCGGATGGTCGCCAGCAGGGCTTCATCCGCGCCCCGCTGAAGGTGCAGAAACTGGCCGAGGCCCTGCCCGCGCTGCTGGCCAGCCAGCCCTGAGCTGAACAGTTCGGCCCGTCCCGGGTCACACATCCAGAACCCGCCGCCCGGCATCGCACGGGCATTGTTCTGGAGGGACCCGGATGCCGTGGCTCAAATTGCTGCACTTCGCCGCCCTGCTGTGCTGGTGCGGCAGCCTGCTCTACCTGCCGGCGCTGATTGCCAGCAGCGCTCAGGGCGCGCATTCCCGGCTGCATCCTGAAACCGATTACCCGGTGCGTGTGGTCTTCACCCTGTTCGCGACACCCGCTGCGTTACTGGCCATCGGCTCCGGAACCCTGTTGTTCCTGGTCGCCGGGCAGTGGGCCGGCTGGCTGATACTGAAACTCGCGGCGGTGTCGGGCATGGCGCTGTGTCACGCCCTGTGTGGTGTGCTGGTGCTGCGCCTGGAGCGCCAGCCGGAGCGCGCGCTGTCACTGGAATGCTCTGCCCTGGGAGCGCTGGCGGCGGCGCTGGTCGGTATCACCCTCTGGCTGGTGCTGGCCAAGCCGCAGTGGGGGCCGGCATGAGCCTATTCCTGTGCCACCACGGCCACCGCGTGCTCGTAAACCAGGCGGCCGCCGAGAAAGGCCGCCAGGCCGATCAGCCCGGCCGTCAGCAACGACAGGACGAGACCCCAGAGCACAACCGTGTCGGCCGCCTCGCTGCCGACGCGCAGCACCCAGTTCAGCGAGGCGAGCGACAGCATCATCACCGCCAGCAGGGCGTGGCACCAGGCAGTGATCTTGCGGCGGATCAGCGGCACGCTGAGCAGGTCCACCAGTCCGGCGGTGCTGGCGATCCAGCCGCCGAACGTGCCGACGCCGGACAGCCACAGACCGGCGCGCCACCAGAAGGGGTCCAGCGTCCAGAGGAACGCCAGGTCGGTGGCCACCAGCCCGAGCAGGGCGGCCACCGGGAAGTGGATCATCATCGGGTGCAACGGGTGGCCGGCGATGGCGGCGTTGCTGGGGATCACCTCGGGGGTTTCGCGGGGCATGGGAAGTCATCCGTGTCGCCTGTCCTTGAGTGGACAGCGCTGGCGCTGGCAGTTCCCCTGCTGGCCGGCTGCCAGGGTCCGCAGTCAGCGCTCGACCCGGCCAGCGCCACGGCCCGCGAGCTGGCGCGCCTCTGGTGGGTGATGAGCAGCGTGGCCGGGCTGGTGCTGCTGCTGGTCAGTGTGCTCTGGCTGTACGCGCTGTTCCGGGCGCCGCGCCAGTATCCGCAGCCGCAGGCACGGCGTATCCAGCGCCGCCTGCTGATCGGCGGCGGGTTGCTGTTGCCCACGCTGAGCGTCAGCGCGCTGCTGTTCTACGGCGTCAACGCCGCCCGCGGGATGCTGCCGCTGAGCGAGGCACCGCTTCGCCTGGAAATCACCGGCCATCAATGGTGGTGGGAAGTGCGCTATCCGCAGGGCGACGTGGTGACCGCCAACCAACTCATCCTGCCGGTCGGCGTGCCCGTGGATATCGAGGTGAGCAGTGCCGACGTGATCCACGCGTTCTGGGTGCCGCGCCTGGGCGGCAAACTGGACATGACGCCGGGGCGCCGGCATCGGGTGCGCCTGCAGGCCGATCGCGAGGGGGTGTTTCGCGGCCAGTGCGCCGAGTTCTGCGGCACCCAGCATGCGCACATGATCCTGCACGTCGAGGCCCTGCCTCCCGAGCGCTTCGACGTGTGGCTACAGGCGCGGACACAGCGCGCGGCCATTGCACCGGCGCCGGGTGCCGCCGGCGAGCTGTTCGCCAGCCGTTGCGCGCTCTGTCATCGGGTCGCCGGCGTGTCTGACGGACGGCGCGGGCCCGACCTGACCGACCTGGCCTCGCGCCCCACCCTCGGCGCGGGTGTGATCGCCAACGATGCCGCCGGCCTGCGCCGCTGGCTGCGCGAGCACCAGCGCCTCAAGCCTGGCAACGGCATGCCGAACCACGATGACGTGGACGATACGACGCTGGACGCCCTGGCGGCCTGGCTGGAGGGACTCGCGCCATGAAACGTCGCTCGTCGCATCCGGATCCGGCCCGTCTGCACGCGCAGTTCGAACGGGTGTGGGGCAGCCCGTCGGGCTGGCGGGCGCTGACCGTCGTCAACCACACCGCCATCGGCCGCCGCTTCCTGATCACCGGCGCGGTGTTCTTCCTGATTGGCGGCCTGCTGGCGATGCTGATCCGCGCTCAGCTGGCCGTGCCCGGTTACGTGCTGCTGGAGCCGGACCTGTACAACCAGGTGTTCACCATGCACGGCACGGTGATGATGTTCCTGTTCGCCGTGCCGATGATGGAGGGTCTGGCGGTCTACCTGATCCCCAAGATGCTCGGCGCCCGCGACCTGGCCTTCCCGCGCCTGTCGGCGCTGGGCTACTGGTGCTACCTGTTCGGCGGCATCATCCTCACCGCCAGCCTGGTGCTGGAGATCGCCCCCAAGGCCGGCTGGTTCATGTACACGCCACTGTCCAGCGCCGCGCATACGCCGGGCATGAACTCGGATTTCTGGCTGCTGGGCGTCACCTTCGTGGAAATTTCCGCGGTCAGCGCCGGCGTCGAGCTGGTGGTGTCGATCCTGCGGGTGCGGGCGCGCGGCATGGCCCTGCATCAGATGCCGATCTACGCCTGGTACATCCTGGTCATGGCCGGGATGATCGTGGTCGGCTTCCCGCCGCTGATCCTCGGCAGCATCCTGCTGGAGCTGGAGCGCGCCGCCGGGCTGCCGTTCTTCGATCCCGGCCGCGGCGGCGATCCGCTGCTCTGGCAGCACCTGTTCTGGCTGTTCGGCCATCCCGAGGTGTACATCATCTTCCTCCCGGGGGCGGGCATCGTCTCCACGTTGCTGCCGGTGTTCTGCGGTCGGCCGCTGGTCGGCTACCGCTGGGTGGTGCTCAGCGTGCTAGCCACCGGCTTCATCAGCTTCGGCCTGTGGGTGCACCACATGTTCACCGTGGGCATTCCGCAGCTGGCGCTGGCCTTCTTCTCCGCCGCCAGCATGCTGGTGGCGATTCCCACCGGGGTGCAGGTGTTCGCCTGGCTGACCACCCTGTGGCTGGGCACGCCGCGCTACCAGGTGCCGATGCTCTGGCTGGTGGGCTTCCTGATCGTGTTCGTGGCCGGCGGGCTGACCGGGGTGATGCTGGCGCTGGTGCCCTTCGACTGGCAGGTGCACGACACCCATTTCGTGGTGGCACACATGCACTACGTGCTGGTCGGCGGCATGTTCTTCCCGCTGATGGCCGGGCTCTACTACTGGCTGCCGCACTTCTCCGGCCGGCTGCCATCGGAACGCCTCGGCCGCTGGGGCTTCTGGCTGGTGTTCATCGGCTTCAACCTGACCTTCCTGGTGATGCACTGGACCGGCCTGCTGGGCATGCCCCGGCGCGTCTACACCTACGACACCGGCCTGGGCTGGGACTGGCCGAACCTGGTGTCGTCCATCGGCAGCTTTGTGATGGCCGCCGGGGTGGCCACCTGCCTGCTCGACCTGCTGCTGCATGTGCGCTTCGGCAGGCCGGCGGGCGTGAATCCCTGGCAGGCCGATACGCTGGAATGGGCCACGGACTATCCGCCGGCCTCCTACAACTTCCTCAGCCTGCCCGACGTGAACAACCGCCATCCGCTGTGGCGCGAGCCCGACCTGCCGCAGGGCATCGCCCGCGGCGAGCATGCCCTGGTGGAAATCGACCATGGCCGTCGCGACACCTGGGGCGTGGAGGCGCTGAGCGGACGGGTGCGCGACATCACCCAGCTGCCCGGCAACACCTGGATACCGCTGATTGCCGCGCTGCTGTTGGCCGGCCTGTGTCTGAGCCTGCTGCTCAAGCAGTACGGCCTGGCGCTGGGACTGAGCGGTGTGATCCTGCTGGTGCTGCTGCACTGGTCCTGGCGCAATGGCCCGTTGCTGAGCCCCGGGGCGAATCTGACCGTGCAGGCGAACCAGCCGCCGCTGCACTGGCAGACCCATGACGGCCCTGGGCTGTGGGGCATGGCGGTCACCCTGGTGGCCGATGGCGCCCTGTACCTGTCGCTGCTGTTCGGCTGGTTCTACCTGGGCATCGTTACGCCCGTTGCCGGGCCGACCACGGTGAAAGTCGGCGCGGGCTGGCTGCTTGGCAGCGCCCTGCTGCTCACGGTCGGCACCTTGTATCTGGGCGGACTGTTGCGTCGGTTGCGGCGGGGCAGCGAGGCGCGCCTCGGCATCCATTTTCTGCTGCTCACCTTGCTGGGGCTGCTGCAAGTGACGCTGCTGCTCGGCGCGCTGCAGGCCGCCGAACTGCAGCCGCGGGCCCGCGCACTGGATGCGGTGGTGCTGGTGATGCTGCTCTACAGCCTGATCCATTGCGCCCTGGCGACCATCCTCACCGCCCTGCAGGCCTGGCGCGCGCGGCTGGGTTACGTCAGCGCGCGCCAGTCGTACGAACCCCGGGTGGTGGCGCAGCTGTGGCTCTACAACCTGGGCGTGCTGTGGATCAGCTACCTGGCCATCGTGCTCTTCCCGCTGGGCTGGGGGAACGGGTCATGAGTCGCCTGCGCGAGCATCCGCTGCACAGCATCCTCGGGCTGGTGATCTGGAGCCTGTGGTTCGTGGCGCTGTATGCCGGCCAGGGGCTGGGCTGCGCCCTCGCGCCGCCAGCGCCGGCAGACGGGGCGGCCACTTGGCTGAACGCCGTGCTAGGGGTGTTTACCGGGCTGACCGTGCTGCTGCTGCTGGGACTGGCGCTGTTCAGCTGGCGCTCCGCCGCCGCCGGCTCGCCGCAGCGTTTCGTGCTGCGCCTGGCCGCCGGCGTGCATCTGGTAGGGGCTGCGGCCACGGTCTTCATCGGCCTGACGTTGCTGGGCCTGCCGCCGTGCGCCTGATGCTCGGGCTGCTGGTGTGGCTGCCGCTGCCGGCGGCGGCGCACGGGCTGTTCGACCATGGACTGGTTGAGCGCCTGCCCCTGTGGCTGACCGGCCTGCTGATGCTGGCGGCCTGGGCGCTCTATCTGCGCGGCTGCCGCCGGGTGCCGCCCCGGCCGGCGGACGCGGCCTGCTTCCACCTGGCGCTGCTGCTGGCCGTCGTGGCCATCTTCGGGCCGCTGGACGACTGGGCACAACGCAGCGCCGCCTGGCACATGACCCAGCACATGCTGTTCATCCTGGTGATCGGTCCGCTCGCGGCGCTGGCCCGGCCGCTGCCGCAATGGCGCAGCGTGCTCGGTCGCGCGGGACAGCCGCTGTGGAACCCGTTGCTGCGCAGCGCCCGGCATCCGGGGGCCCTGGCGCTGCTGCACGGCGCGGTGATCTGGGTCTGGCACGTGCCACGGCTGTATCAGCTGGCGCTGGACAACCTCTGGTGGCACGCCATCGAGCATGCCTGTTTCCTGCTCAGCGCCTGGCTGTTCTGGTGGGCGGTGCTGCGCGCCCCGCCTCGCCAGGCACCCCAGGCGCTGCTGGCGGTGCTGCTGACCCTGATGCACACCGGCCTGCTCGGCGCCCTGCTGACCTTCGCGCCGGTGTCTTTCTATGGCGATGCGCGCAGCCTGGCCGACCAGCAACTGGCCGGTCTGCTGATGTGGGTGCCAGGCGGGGTGCTCTACCTGCTCGGCGCTGGCTGGGTGGCCTGGCGCTGGCTGGGGCGCGCTCCCCAAACACAACAAAGCCCGCACGGGGCGGGCTTTGTCAGGGCTGCGGGCGATGTTAGAACGCCGGCACCACGGCGCCCTGGTACTTCTCGGCAATGAACTGCTTCACCGCGTCGCTATGTAGGGCCTTGGCCAGTTTCTGCATGGCCGGGCTGTCCTTGTTGTCCTCGCGGCTGACCAGGATATTCACGTAGGGCGACTCACTGCCCTCGATGACCAGCGCATCCTCGGCCGGGTTGAGGCCGGCTTCCAGGGCGTAGTTGGTGTTGATCAGCGCCAGGTCCACCTGGTTCAGCACGCGCGGCAGGGTGGCGGCTTCCAGTTCGCGCACGCGGATGCGCTTGGGATTGTCGGCGATGTCGCGCGGGGTGGCGGTGATGCCGGCTTCCGGCTTCAGCGTGATGATGCCCGCCTTGGCCAGCAGCAGCAGGGCGCGGCCGCCGTTGGTGGCGTCGTTGGGGATCACCACGTTGGCGCCGCTGGGCAGGTCTTCGATGTCGTTGATCTTGTGCGAGTAGGCGCCGAACGGCTCGACGTGCACGCCGGCCACGCTGACCAGCCGGGTGCCACGGCTCTTGTTGAACTCGTCCAGGTACGGCTGGTGCTGGAAGAAGTTGGCGTCCAGGCGCTTCTCGGCCACCTGCACGTTGGGCTGCACGTAATCGGTGAACACCTTGATGTTCAGGGTCACACCTTCCTTGGCCAGCTGTGGCTTCACGAATTCCAGCAGCTCGGCATGCGGCACGGCGGTGGCCGCCACGGTCAGGGTTTCCGCCGCCTGGGCGGAAAAGGCCGCGACGGCGGCGAAGACGGCAAGCAGTTTCTTCATGGTGTAACTCCTTTACGGATAACGGACGCGGCTCCGACGACACGGTCGCCGCAAGGGTTCACTTGCGGGAAAAATGCACCACCAGGTGGTCGCCGACAGATTGCAGAATCTGCACCAGAACCAGCAACAACACCACGGTCACCACCATCACGTCGGTCTGGAAGCGCTGATAGCCGAAGCGGATGGCCAGGTCGCCCAGGCCGCCGGCGCCGACTACGCCGGCCATCGCGGTGTAGGACACCAGGGTAATGGCGGTGACGGTGACGGCGGCGATGATGCCCGGTCGCGCCTCCGGCAGCAGGGCGCTGACGATGATCTGCCGGGTGCTGGCGCCCATGGCCTGGGTGGCCTCGATGATGCCGCGATCCACCTCGCGCAACGCGGTTTCCACTAGGCGCGCGAAGAATGGCGTGGTGCCCACCACCAGCGGCGGAATGGCGCCGGCCACGCCCAGCGAGGTGCCGGTGAGTACCACGGTGATGGGGATCATCACGATCAGCAGGATGATGAACGGCAGCGAGCGCAGCACGTTGACCACGAACGACAGCAGCGCATACAGCGGACGGTTGTCGAACAGCTGCCGCGGCCCGGTAAGGAACAGCAGCACGCCCAGCGGCAGGCCGAACACCACGGTGAACAGCAGCGAGCCGCCGAGCATCAGTAGGGTGTCCAGGGTGGCCAGCCAGATCTCGTACCAGTCGATATTGACGAAGAAGGCGTCCATCAGCGCAGTACCTCCACATGAACTTCGGCGGCTTGCAGGCGGCTCAGCGCGGCGTCCAGGTCGCCGCCGGTCAGGGCCAGGGTCAGCTGGCCGTAGGGGGTGTCCTTGATGCGGTCGATGCGCCCGGCCAGGATGCTGTAGTCCACCCCCGTCTCGCGGGCCACGGTGCCCAGCAGCGGCTTGTAGGTGGCCTCGCCCTGGAAGGTCAGACGCAGGATGCGCCCCGGCACCTGGGCGAAGTCCTCGTGCAGCTCGCCTTCGTCGATGGCCTCGTCTTCGAGCACGAAGCGCCGGGTGGTCGGGTGCTGCGGGTGCAGGAACACCTCGGCCACCGCGCCCTGCTCGACGATGCGCCCGGCATCCATCACCGCCACGCGGTCGCAGACGCGGCGAATCACGTCCATCTCGTGGGTGATCAGCACGATGGTCAGACCCAGCTCGCGGTTGATCTCGGCCAGCAGCTGCAGCACCTGGGCGGTGGTCTGCGGGTCGAGGGCGCTGGTCGCCTCGTCGCACAAGAGGATCTTCGGGTCGGTGGCCAGCGCGCGGGCGATACCGACGCGCTGCTTCTGGCCACCGGACAGCTGCGCCGGGTACTTGCGGGCGTGATCCTGCAGGCCGACGCGGCGCAGCAGCTCGTCCACGCGGCGGTTGATGTCGGCGGCGGGCAGCTCGCCGGCCAGGCGCAGCGGCAGGGCCACGTTGTCGGCCACGGTGCGCGAGCTGAGCAGGTTGAAGTGCTGGAAGATCATGCCGACCCGGCGACGGAAGGCGCGCAGGCCGTCGGCATCCAGCGCAGTGACGTCCTCGCCATCGACCCGGATGCGCCCGCCGCTGGGGTTTTCCAGACGGTTGATCAGGCGCAGCAGGGTGCTCTTGCCGGCGCCGGAATGGCCGATCAGGCCGAACACCTCGCCCGTTTCGACCACCAGATCGGTGGGCTGCAGGGCCGGTACGTCGCGGCCGGCGACGCGGTAGGTCTTGTGGACTTGCTGGAACTCGATCACGTGTGCGGACCTTTTGGGTGCATGACGTGCCCCTGGCATGCGGGCAAAAGTGGCGCATTTTAGCCGATTGTGGCGTGCGGGCCACGCAGGCTGTTGGTAAGCGGCGAGGAACATCCGATTCCGGCACCGGTCCCTTGCAGACCCGTGCGCCCACCAGGAGGGACCAGCCATGGCCCAGCAACCCACCGGCCCCAGCGAACTGGCCGGCACCGACACCACCGACCGGCAGAACAGCAGCGACAAGCTGGACGCCCTCGAGCCTTACCGCTCGGACGCCACCGGCCAGGCCCTGACCTCCAACCAGGGCGTGAAGATCGCTGACAACCAGAACACCCTGAAGGCCAGGGATCGTGGCCCGTCCCTGCTCGAAGACTTCATCATGCGGGAGAAGATCACGCACTTCGACCACGAGCGCATTCCCGAGCGCATCGTGCATGCGCGTGGCACGGCGGCCCACGGCGTCTTCCGGGTCTACGCATCCCAGGCGAAGCTGACCAAGGCCGCCTTCCTGCAGGACCCGGCCAAGGTCACCCCGGTGTTCGTGCGCTTTTCCACCGTGCAGGGCCCGCGCGGTTCGGCGGACACGGTGCGCGACGTGCGCGGCTTCGCGGTGAAGTTCTACACCGAGGAAGGCAACTTCGACCTGGTGGGCAACAACATGCCGGTGTTCTTCATCCAGGACGCCATCAAGTTCCCCGACTTCGTGCATGCGGTGAAGCCCGAGCCGCACAACGAGATCCCTACCGGCGCCTCGGCCCACGACACCTTCTGGGACTTTGTCTCGCTGGTGCCGGAAAGCGCGCACATGGTGATGTGGGCCATGTCCGACCGGGCCATTCCCGCCACCCTGCGCGCCATGCAGGGCTTCGGGGTGCATACGTTCCGCATGATCGATGCCCAGGGCGCCAGCCGCTTCGTCAAGTTTCACTGGCGGCCGCTGTCGGGGGTGTACTCGCTGCTCTGGGACGAGGCGCAGAAGCTGGCCGGCAAGGATCCGGACTTCAATCGTCGCCAGCTCTGGGAGGACATCGAAAGCGGCGACTATCCGGAATGGGAACTGGGCGTGCAGGTGGTCGAGGAGGCCGACGAGCACAGCTTCGACTTCGACCTGCTGGACCCGACCAAGATCATCCCCGAGGAGCAGGTGCCGGTGCAGCCGATCGGCAAGCTGACCCTCAACCGTAACCCGGACAACTTCTTCGCCGAGACCGAACAGGCGGCCTTCCACCCGGGACACATCGTGCCGGGTATCGACTTCAGCAACGATCCGCTGTTGCAGGGCCGGCTGTTTTCCTACACCGACACCCAGTTGCTGCGCCTGGGCGGGCCGAACTTTCACCAGATCCCGATCAACCGCCCGGTCTGCCCGTTTCACAACAACCAGCGCGACGCCTACCACCAGCACCAGATACACAAGGGGCGCGCGGCCTACGAACCCAACTCCGTTGATGCCGGCTGGCCAAAGGAAACCCCGGCGGGGCCGGCAGGCGGAGGTTTCGAGAGCTATCCCGAACGCATCGAGGGCCACAAGATCCGCAACCGCAGCGAATCGTTCGGCGACCACTTCTCCCAGGCGCGGCTGTTCTGGAGGAGCATGAGCGAGGTGGAGCAGGCGCACATCGTCGATGCCTACAGCTTCGAGCTGGCCAAGGTGGAGCGCATGGCCATCCGCGAGCGCGAGGTCAACGAGATCCTGGCCAATATCGATCTGGACCTGGCCCGGCGGGTGGCCGCCAACATCGGCGTGCAGCCACCCGCCGCCGGCACGGTGGAACTGCCCAAGGTCCGCCAGGAGCAGTCGCCGGCGCTGAGCCAGATGAACCTGCTGACCGGCAACATCCGCTCGCGCAAGATCGCCATCCTGATCGGCAACGGCGTGGATGCCGCCGCCGTCAGCGCCGCCCAGGCTGCGCTGAAAGCCGAAGGTGCGGTGTGCAAGCGGGTGGCGCCAAGCGCCGCGCCGGTGAAAGGCAGCGATGGCAGCCGCCTGGTGCCGGATGGTTCGCTGGCTGGATTGCCGTCGATCATGTTCGACGCGGTGCTGGTCCCCGGCGGCGAGGCCGCCATGCAGGCCATGATGGCGGACGGCACCGCGCTGCATTACCTGCTGGAAGCCTACAAGCACCTCAAGCCGATGGCCTTCCTCGGCCAGGCGCAGACCCTGCTTGCGCAGCTGCGCCTGGATGAGGATGAGGGGTTGCTGGTGGGCAGCGATCTGTCGGCCATCCAGGCCTCGTACTTCGCTGCCATCGCCAGGCACCGGGTATGGGCGCGGATGCCCAAGGCCATGAGCGTGCCGGCGTAGAGGCCTGCTCCGGCCTTGTAGGGTGGCAGCCGCGATGCGTTCGTGCGGGGCGCAAGGAGACGCTCGCGGTTGAAGCCGCTCCTACGGGCCGCGCAGACATAGGGCGCCCGAGGCTATTCCTGGGCACCACCCCCGATCAGCAGCAGGCGCGGCACGCGCGAGGCGATGTGGCTGACTTCCACTTCCGAGGCGTCGCCCAGGCGTGTGCGCAGCAGTTCGGCGGCGCGGTTGGACTGCCAGCTGCCGCGGGCCTCCAGCACGATGCGGCAATCGCAGGTCCGCAGTTCGTCGGCCAGGCTGTCGAACTGCTCGGCCAGGGCGGCGTAATCGCCCTTGTCCAGCAGCGGCAGCATGATGCTGCGCACCTGCGGGTCCAGCTGGTCGCCGAGGTCGGTGGTCAGCGCCGGCGCGGCCGGCAGCAGGCTGCGGGCCCGGCTCAGCGCCGTGGTGGCAGTGTTCAGGTCGCCGGCCTGCAGCGCATCCTGTCCCTGGCGCAGGTAGGCGTCGGCCAACTGGCGCTGATACGGGGCCAGGCGCTCGGCGTCGACGCCCCGCTTGCCGGCATCGGCCAGCAACTGGTCCGCCTGTGCCAGCTGGCCCTGGGCCAGGTAGCTCTGGAACAACTGCCGCTGGGTGTCCTGCACCGGCGCACTCTGGCAGCCGGCAAGCACGACAACCAGGCCGGCAAGGGTCAGGCAACGGAACATGGGCATGTGAAGGGACCTCGAGGAAGCGGTCGACGGGATTCTAACCCTGCCCGTCTCGGGCGCACAGGACGACACGCGTCAGCGCCGCCGTGGCAGGGCAAAGCTAAGCAGAAACAGGGCGGCGGCGCTCACCACGATCGAGGGCCCGGCCGGGGTGTCCTGGAACCAGGACAGGCTCAGGCCCGCCGACACCGCCAGCAGGCCGAGCAGGCTGGCGCCGACGGCCATCTGCTCCGGCGTGCGCGCATGGCGCTGGGCGGCGGCGGCAGGAATGATCAGCAGCGAGGTGATCAGCAGCACGCCGACGATCTTCATGGCCAGGGCGATCACCAGGGCGATCAGCAGCATCAGCGCCAGGCGCAGACCGGCCACCGGCAGGCCTTCGACGCGTGCCAGCTCCTCGTGCACGGTAATGGCCAGCAGCGGGCGCCACAGCGGCACCAGCAGCAGCAGCACCAGCGCGCTGCCGCCCAATACCCAGTACAGATCCTCGCGGCTGATGGCCAGCAGATCGCCGAACAGATAGCCGAGCAGATCGACGCGCACCTCCAGGAGGCTCATGGTCACCAGACCCAGGGCCAGCATGGTGGGCGCCAGCATGCCCAGCAGGGTGTCGGAGGCCAGCGCCTGGCGACCTTGCAGGCCGAGCAGCGCCAGCGCCAGCAGCAGGCACAGGGCGATGATTGCCAGTGTCGGGCTGATCGCCAACCACAGGCCCAGGGCTAGGCCGAGCAGCGCGGCATGGGACAGGGTTTCGCCGAAATAGGCCATGCGCCGCCAGACCACGAACGAGCCGAGTGGGCCAGCCACCAGCGCCAGGGCGAGGCCGGCGAGCAGCGCGTGAAGCAGGAAATCAGCCATGGTTGCAGTTCGGACCGTGGGTATGGGGTTTCTTCAGGACCACGCCGCCGTGCAGATCGTGGGCGTGGTCGTGGCGGTGCTGGTAGATCGCCAGGCTGCGTGCATCACGGCCGAACAGTTCGACGAACGCCGGATCGCCGCTGACCTGTTCGGGATGTCCTGAGCAGCACACATGCCGGTTCAGGCACACCACCTGGTCGGTGGCGCTCATCACCAGGTGCAGGTCGTGGGAGACCATCAGCACGCCGCAGCCGTAGCGTTCGCGCAACGTGCCGATCAGCCGGTACAGCGCCGCCTGGCCGGCGACATCCACACCCTGCACCGGCTCGTCGAGCACCAGCAGTTCGGGCTTGCGCAGCAGGGCGCGGGCCAGCAGTACGCGTTGCAGCTCGCCGCCGGAGATCTTCTGCAGCGGGTGGTCGAGCACGTGGGCCGCGCCGACTTCTTCCAGCGCGGCCCGCGCCATGGCGGCGCTGACGCCAGGCACCAGGCGCAGGAAACGTTGCACGCTGAGCGGCAGGGTGGCGTCCACCTGCAGTTTTTGCGGCATGTAGCCGATGCGCAGTTTCGGTCGGCGCCAGACCTCGCCGCTGTCCGCCTTCAGCAGGCCCAGCACGACACGCACCAGGGTGGTCTTGCCGGCGCCGTTGGGGCCGATCAGCGTGACGATTTCGCCCGGTCGCACGCGCAGGTTCACCGCGTCCAGGGTGTCCTGGCCGTTGAAGCGCACGCTGACCCCGCTCAGGCGCAGCAGGTCATCGCTCATGCGGCCTCCTGGCAGCGGGCGCAGAGACCGACCACCTCGACCGTCTCGGTTTCCACGCGGAAGCCGACGCGCTGCGCACCGGCGACGATCGCTTCGCTGATGGCCGGGTGTTCCAGCTCGATGGCCGTGCGGCATTCGCGGCAGATCAGGAACTGACCCTGATGGCTGTGTTCCGGGCGGATGCAGCCGATGAAGGCGTTCAGCGAAGCGATGCGGTGGATCAGGCCGTTCTCCAGCAGGAAATCCAGGGCGCGGTAGACGGTCGGCGGCGCGGCGCGGCGGCCGTCTTCCTCGCTGAGGGTGCCGAGGATGTCGTAGGCTCCGAGCGGCTTGTGGCTCTGCCAGACCAGCTCCAGCACCCGCCTGCGCAGGGCTGTCAGGCGCACGCCCTGGCGCGCGCAGATGCTGTCGGCGTCGGCCAGTGCGTTGTCGACGCACTGGGAATGGTCGTGCGGCAGGCAGGCCAGCGGTGTGTCGGGAAGGGGTCGATACATGGCGGCGACGTCGAATGGAAGAGACGTTATTCTATAACCCTTTCCACCCAGAGTGTCGCTGTCGTGCTGCTACGTCTGTCCGCCGTTGTGCTGTTGTGCCTGGCTTCGCTGACCGCCCGTGCCGAAGTCGCCCTGCTCACCAGCATCAAACCCCTGCAACTGATCGCCGCCGCCGTGCAGGACGGTGTCGGCACGCCCGACGTGCTGCTGCCGCCGGGGGCGTCCGCGCACCATTACATGCTCAAGCCTTCCGAGGTACGCCGCCTGCGTCAGGCCGACCTGTTCTACTGGGTCGGGCCGGACCTGGAGAGCTTCCTGCCCCGCCTGCTCGACGGCCGCACAAACCCCAGCCTGGCCGTGCAGACCCTGGCGGGCCTGCAGTTGCGCCACTTTGGCGATGATCACCACGCTGACCATGACCATGACGCCCCGGTCGCGCATGACGATCACGACCACGACCACCGCCCCGGCAGCCTGGATGCCCACCTCTGGCTGCTGCCGGCCAACGCCCGAGTGATCGCTGCGCGGATGGCTGACGACCTGGCTGCGCGCGATCCGGCCAATGGCGCGCGCTACCGGGCCAACCTGGCGGCGTTCGAGCAGCGCCTGGACACGCTCGACCTGCGCCTGCGTACCCGTCTGGCGCCGCTGGCGGGCAAGCCGTACTTCGTGTTCCACGAGGCCTACGACTATTTCGAGGCGGCCTATGGCCTGCGCCATGCCGGGGTGTTCAGCCTGGGCGAGGTGCAGCTCGGTGCGCGGCAGGTGGCCCAGCTGCGTGAACGCCTGCGTGCCGCCGGCGCGACCTGCGTGTTCTACGAGCCGCCGCAGGCACCGCGCCTGGCCCAGACCCTGATCGAGGGGCTGCCGGTGCGCCTGGCGTCGCTGGATGCCCTGGGCTACGACCTGTCCGTGGATGCTCGCGGCTATGAGCGGCTGCTGGAAAGCCTCGGCGAGCAGTTGGCCGGCTGCCTGACGCCCGCCGGCGTCCAGTAGGACGGCTTCGTACCGGCCAGCAAAGCCGCGGCAAGCGCGGCAGGTGCGCTCCGACGAGCGGTCCCGCGCACCAGCCGTTTTTGTCTTTCAGACCAACTGCCGGCACGCACCCAGCCCGCCTGGCGTCTGAGTCTTGGCGACGCGGCGCACATTTCGAGCGACTGCGGCATTTGAGCGATTGAACCGTAGCGCAAGGCAGGTATTGTGTTCGCCTGTTTGTGCACCCACAAGATGAAGTGTTCGACAAGATATCCCAGGACTGTCGCTCGGGCTGTTTTGGCGTACAATCCGCAGCCTTTTTTTCCATCCCCTTGCGAATGAGGCACACGCGCATGGCGAAGACCAATGGGCCGATGACGGCGGGCAAACAGGCTTTTGAGATCGCCCTGCAGGCGGCTTCCGAAGATATCTGGGCGCAGAAGTACCGTCTGACTGACAAGGATGGCACCCCCATCGATGGTGATGTGGACGACACCTGGAAGCGTGTCGCCCGTTCCCTGGCGGAGGTGGAGGCGCCCGAAAAGCGCGAGTACTGGCATGAGCAGTTCCTCTGGGCGCTGCGCAACGGCGCGATTCCCGCCGGCCGCATCATTTCCAACGCCGGCGCGCTGGACTACAAGCCGGCCACCTCGACCATCAACTGCACCGTATCGGCGACCATCCGCGACTCGATGGACGACATCCTGGGCAAGGTCCACGAAGCCGGGCTGACCCTCAAGGCCGGCTGTGGCATCGGCTACGAATTCAGCACCCTGCGTCCGCGCGGCTCGTTCGTGTCCGGCGCCGGCGCGCACACCAGCGGCCCGCTGTCGTTCATGGATATCTTCGACAAGATGTGCTTCACCGTTAGCTCGGCCGGCGGCCGCCGCGGCGCGCAGATGGGCACCTTCGACGTCTGTCATCCGGATGTGCGCGAATTCATCCGCGCCAAGCGCGAGGATGGCCGCCTGCGCCAGTTCAACCTCAGCCTGCTGATCACCGACGAATTCATGCAGGCGGTGGAGAACGACGGCGAATGGCCGCTGATCTTCCCGGTGCACCCCAAGGAGCGCCACGAAGTCGACCTCGCCGACGCCTCCCAGGTGGTCTGGCGCGAATGGCCGATCCACGACGACTACATCGTGCGCGAGGACGGCCTGGTGGCCTGCCGCGTCTACGGTCGCGTCAAGGCGCGTCACCTGTGGGACATGATCATGGTCTCCACCTACGACTTCGCCGAGCCGGGCTTCATCCTCATCGACCGCGTCAACCAGCTGAACAACAACTGGTGGTGCGAGGCGATCCGCGCCACCAACCCGTGTGGCGAGCAGCCGCTGCCGCCCTACGGCTCCTGCCTGCTGGGCTCGGTGAACCTGACCCGCTTCGTGATCGACCCGTTCGGTCCGGACGCGCGCTTCGACTGGGACAAGTACCGCAAGGTGGTGCGCATCTTCACCCGCATGCTGGACAACGTGGTGGAGATCAACGGCCTGCCGCTGGAACAGCAGCGTCACGAGATCATGCACAAGCGTCGCCACGGCATGGGCTTCCTCGGCCTGGGTTCGACCCTGACCCTGCTCAAGATGCGCTACGGCAGCCCGGAATCCTGCGTGTTCACCGAGGAAGTGGCCCGCGAGATGGCCCTGGTCGGCTGGGAAGAGGCGCTGGAACTGTCCCGCGAAAAGGGCCCGGCGCCGCTGCTGGCCGAGGAATTCACGGTGACGGCCGAGATGCTGCGCAAGCGTCCGGAAATGGCCAAGGACGGCTACCAGGTGGGCGACAAGGTGCCCGGCCGCGTGCTGCACGCCAAGTATTCGCGCTACATGCAGCGCCTGGCCGAATACGCGCCGGAGCTGATCGAGGCGCTGGCCGAGCAGGGTGCGCGCTTCACCCACCACAGCTCCATCGCGCCGACCGGCACCATCAGCCTGAGCCTGGCCAACAACGCCTCCAACGGCATCGAGCCGAGTTTCGCCCACAAATACTCGCGCAACGTGATCCGTTCCGGGCGCAAGGCCAAGGAAAAGGTCGACGTGTTCAGCTTCGAGCTGCTGGCCTACCGCACGCTGGTCAATGCCAAGGCCGAGCCGGGCAGCGAGGACCCGGCGCGCAAGCTGCCGGACTACTTCGTCGCCGCCGATGACATCGGCCCGACCCAGCATGTGGACATCCAGGCCGCCGCGCAGAAGTGGGTGGATTCCTCGATCTCCAAGACCGCGAACGTACCCACCGACTATCCGTTCGAGGCGTTCAAGGACATCTACCGTTACGCCTGGCGCCAGGGCCTGAAGGGCTGCACCACCTTCCGCTTCAACCCCAAGGCCTTCCAGGGCGTGCTGGTCAAGGAAGCCGACCTGGAGAACACCCTGTACCGCTTCGAACTGGAAGACGGCAGCGTGGTCGAGCTCAAGGGCAATGCCATGGTCGAGTACGACGGCGAGGTGAACACTGCCGCCAACCTGTTCGATGCCCTCAAGGAAGGCTATTACGGCAAGTACTGAGGCCGTTTCATTTTTGCAGGGCCGGACGCCGGGGGCGTCCGGCCGGGAGTAATTGCTATGACCGTGAAGATCGAAAAACGCATCAAGGGCTTCAAGGTGGTCGACCAGGCCCTGGAGCGCCCCGCCGCCCAGGGCAGCGAAACGGCTGCCGCAGCCCAGCCCGAAGCGCCCGCCGTTGCGCCGGTGCAGATGGATGAGACGCTGCAGCGCCCCGAAACCCTGGTCGGCATGACCTACAAGATCAAGTCGCCGCTGTTCGAGCACGCCCTGTACGTGACCATCAACGACGTGGTGCTCAACGCCGGCACGCCGTTCGAGCAGCGCCGGCCCTTCGAGATCTTCATCAACTCGAAGAACATGGACCACTTCCAGTGGATCGTGGCGCTCACCCGCATCATGTCCGCCGTGTTCCGCAAGGGCGGCGACTGTACCTTCCTGGTGGAGGAGATGAAGGCGGTGTTCGACCCGCGCGGCGGCTACCTGAAGAAGGGTGGCATCTACATGCCGTCCATCGTCGCCGAGATCGGCGGCGTGGTGGAGCGCCACCTGATCAGCATCGGCATGATGGAAGGTCAGGGCCTGGACGAGGTGCAGCGCCAGTACCTGGCGGAAAAGCGCGCCGCCTACGAGGCCACCCAGGGCGCGACGACCGCCGAACCGGGCGAAGGCTTCCCCGCCGGCGCGCAGCTGTGCGGCAAGTGCAGCACCAAGGCGGTGGTGCAGATGGATGGCTGCGCCACCTGCCTGAATTGCGGGCACTCCAAGTGCGGCTAGTTCGCGCCTGAAACCCCAGAGCCCCGGCACGCCGGGGCTTTTTGTGCGTGCCTCGTAGGGTGGCCAACGCGTTGCGCTGGTTACCGTGGCACCCCGCACCAACTTCCGCCGGCGATCAGCCCAGCGCGGTATCCAGGAACATCATCACCCCGAAGCCGGCCATCAGGCCGATGGTCGCCGGCGTCTGGTGACCGTTGCGGTGGGTCTCCGGAATCACCTCGTGGGAGACCACGAAGATCATCGCCCCGGCCGCCAGGCCCAGGCTGATCGGGTAGGCGACCGCAAAACCGCTGGAAATGCCCAGGCCGACCAGCGCGCCCAGCGGCTCCATCAGGCCCGAGGCGATGGCCACCAGCACCGCGCCGAACATCGACATGCCCACCACCCGCAGCGCCAGCACCACGGCCATGCCCTCGGGGATGTCCTGGATGGCGATGGCCGAGGTGAGCGGCAGGCCGACGCCGAGGTCGCCGGCCGAGAAGCTGACGCCGATGGCCATGCCTTCCGGGATGTTGTGCAGGATGATCGCCAGCACGAACAGCCACACCCGGTTCAAGCGCTCGCAATCCGGGCCGCAGGGGCCGGTGCTCTCGTGCTCGTGGGGGGTGAAATAGTCGAGGCCGAGCATCAGCAGCACGCCCAGCGCCAGGCCGGTCACCACGGTGAACGCCGCGGCCGGCGCGTTGCCGAAAATGCCTTCGGCCGCCTCCAGGCCCGGCAGGATCAGCGAGAAGGCGCTGGCCGCCAGCATCATGCCGGCGGTGAACCCCAGCATGCTGTCCTGGGTACGTACATGGATGGTGCGCAGCCCCGCTGCCAGCAGCGCGCCCAGTGCGGTGGTGGCAAAGCCGGCGCCGCCCCCGAGCAGCGCGTAGTTGAGGTGTACGCTGTGGCCGTTGCGCAGGGCGTAGACGATGCTGGCGATCAACAGGCCGATCACCACGGCGGCGGCTGCCAGCAGGCCATAGGTAATCAGCGGGTTGGCCCTGGCACGGGCGGCCCAGCCGCTGCGCAGTTCGGCATACAGGCTGTTCGGCAACGACTGGCTTTGGTCCATGGCAACGACTCCGCACGAAACGATGCGTCGAGCTTGCTCCGCTCAGAGCGCGAAAGGCAATGCCGAGTCGACCTGCTGCCGCCGGGCGAGCAGCCGGCGGAACTCGTCCGGGTCCTTGATCAGCACATCACGCCCGCGGTTCTCCTCGGCGGCGATCAGGCGCGACAGCCAGAATCGCAGGCAGGCGACGCGCAGCATGGTTGGCCAGAGTTCGGCTTCGGCCGGATGGAAGCGCCGTCGCGCCGAGTAGGCGCCCAGCAGCGCCTCGGTGCGCGCCGGGTCAAGATGCCCGTCGGCGTCCGAGCACCAGTCATTCACGCTGATCGCCAGGTCGTAGAGCATCGGGCCCGAGCAGGCGTTGTAGAAGTCGATCACGCCGGTCAGGTGGCTGCCTTCGAACAGTGCGTTGTCACGGAACAGGTCGGCGTGCAGGTTGGCCCTCGGCAGGGACCGCAGGCGGCCGGCCTGGTCGTGCAGTTCGGTCAGCGCGCCACGCAGCAGTGGCAGGTGCTCCTCGGGCAGGCCCAGGGCCAGGCTGGGACCCTGCTCCAGCATCCAGGCCAGTCCGCGGTCGCTGGGGCGCTCCAGGGGGGCATCGCAGGTCGCCAGGTGCAGGCGCGCCAGCCAGTCGCCCAGCTCGGCGCATTGGTGCGCATTCGGCGCATGCACGTGCCGGCCGGGCAGGCGCGGTTGCAGCAGCGCGGGCTTGTCGGCCAGCCGCCGCAGGGCTTGACCCTCGCGGGTACGCAGGGCGAAGGGCACCGCCAGTCCGGCGTCATGCAGCACGTCGAGCAGCTGGATGAAAAATGGCAGTTCGTCCTGCGCGCCGCGTTCCACCAGGGTCAGCACGAACTCGCCCTGCTCCAGGCTGACGAAGAAGTTGCTGTTCTCGGTGCCTTCGGCGATGCCCTGGAAATCCACCAGGCGACCTAGCCCATACGGGGCCAGGAAGTCTTCCAGTTCGTGGTGCTCGAGCGGGGTGAACACGGACATGGCGGCACTACCAGCGGAAGATTTCCCAGGCGGGGATCAGCATGTCGGGCTTGTCGGCGCGTACGAAGTTGTCGCTGCCGTCGGCGCGCACCAGGTAGTAAGGCTTACCGTTCTTGGGCGTTATCTTGATCGCGTACAGGAAGCCGTTGACCCGGAATTCCTCGATGCGTTTGTCGCCCTCCTGGCGGATGGTGACGTCCGGTTCGGCATCCACCGAATCCTGGGCCGCAGCGTACAACGGCAGGGCCAGCAGGCCAGCCAACAGCAGGTGATTGAAAGCGCGCATGGTACCCTTTGCCCCGACATTTCCATAAACAGGTACGGACATTCTAGCGCCGTGCCCGCGCAAAAGGTCTGCACATGAGTCAAGCGCCCCTCGTCCTGGTGGACGGTTCGTCCTACCTGTACCGCGCCTTTCACGCCCTGCCGCCGCTGACCACTTCGACCGGCCTGCCCACCGGGGCGGTGAAGGGTGTGCTGAACATGCTGCTCAGCCTGCGCAAGCAGTATCCGGACAGCCCCTTCGCGGTGGTCTTCGACGCCAAGGGGCCGACCTTCCGCGATGAACTGTTCGAGCACTACAAGTCGCACCGCCCGCCGATGCCCGACGACCTGCGTGTGCAGGTCGAGCCGCTGCATGCCACGGTGCGGGCGCTCGGTCTGCCGCTGCTGTGCGTGGACGGCGTGGAGGCCGACGACGTGATCGGCACGCTGGCGCGGCGCTGTGCCGACGCCGGCCGCGACGTGGTGATTTCCACCGGTGACAAGGACATGGCGCAGCTGGTCTGCCCGCGCGTGTGCCTGGTCAACACCATGACCGGCAGTGTCTATGACGTGGAAGGCGTGAAGAGCAAGTTCGGCGTCGGTCCGGAGCTGATCATCGACTACCTGGCGCTGATGGGCGACAAGGTCGACAACATCCCCGGCGTGCCCGGGGTCGGCGAGAAGACCGCGCAGGGCCTGCTGAACGGTATCGCCGGCGGGCTGGATGGCCTGTACGCCAATCTGGATCAGGTTGCCGCGTTGCCGATCCGCGGCGCCAAGACGCTGGGGGCCAAGCTCGCCGAACACCGGGAGGCGGCCTATCTGTCCTATCAGCTGGCAACCATCAAGACCGATGTGGCGCTGGAGGTGGACATCGAGGCACTGCATCCGGGCGAGCCGCAGCGCGAGGCGCTGATTGAGCTGTATCGCCAGCTGGAATTCCGCGCCTGGCTGGACGCACTGCTGCGCGAGGCGCCGGCTGCACCGGTCGCTGCAGGCGCCACGGACGACCTGTTTGCCGAGTCGGCGGGTGCAGAAGCCGCGCCCGCGCAGTACGTGACCCTCACCGATCCGGCCGACTTCCAGACCTGGCTGAAGCGGCTGGGCACGGCCGAGTACATCTCCTTCAATACCAAGCTCAACGGCGCCGACCCGCAGCAGGCCGAGCTGGTCGGCCTGGCCTTCGCCGTGGCGCCTGGCGAGGCGGCCTACCTGCCGCTGGCGCACAGCTACATGGGCGTGCCGGCGCAGATCGATCGCAGCGAGGCGCTGGCCGCGCTCAAGCCGCTGCTGGAGGATCCGGCGCGGCCGAAGATCGTCCAGCACGGCAAGGCGGACATCGAGGTGCTGGTGCGCTACGGCATCGCCCTGCGCGGCGTGGCCTTCGACACCATGCTCGAATCCTACGTGCTGGACTCCACTGCCACCCGCCACGACCTGGACAGCCTGGCGCTGAAGTATCTGGGGCGCAGCACCACACGCCTGGAAGATATCGCCGGCAAGGGCGCCAAACAGCTCAGCTTCGACCAGGTGGCCCTGGATCAGGCCGGTCCCTACGCCGCCGAAGGCGCGGACGTGGCGCTGGCGCTGCATCGGGTGCTGTGGGAGCGCCTGCAGGCGATTCCCAGCCTGGCCGGCGTGTTGCGCGACATCGAGATGCCGCTGATGCCGGTGCTGGCGCGCATCGAGTGCAATGGCGCCTACGTGGATGCCCAACTGCTCGGCAAGCAGAGCCTGGAGCTGGGCGAGCGCATGGTGGAGCTGGAGCGCGAGGCCTACTCGATCGCCGGTGAGGAGTTCAACCTCGGCTCACCCAAGCAGCTGTGCGCCATCCTCTACGACAAGCTGGGCCTGCCGGTGCTGGCCAAGACGGCCACCGGCCAGCCGTCCACCGCGGAAAGCGTGCTGGCCGAGCTGGCCGAGGACGGCTATCCGCTGCCGCAGGTGATCATGTACTACCGCCAGGTCAGCAAGCTGAAGAGCACCTACACGGATCGTCTGCCGGAGCAGATCAATCCGCGCACCGGGCGCATCCATACCAGTTATCACCAGGCGGTGACCGCCACGGGTCGCCTGTCCTCCAGCGACCCGAACCTGCAGAACATCCCGATCCGCACCGCGGAGGGCCGCCGCATCCGCCAGGCCTTCGTCGCGCCGCCCGGCTACCGGCTGCTGGCCGCCGACTACTCGCAGATCGAACTGCGCATCATGGCGCACCTGGCGCAGGACGCCGGTCTGCTGAACGCCTTCCGTCAGGGACTGGACGTACACCGTGCGACCGCCGCCGAAGTGTTCGGCGTGCCGCTGGACCAGGTCAGCGGCGAGCAGCGCCGCCGCGCAAAGGCGATCAACTTTGGCCTGATCTACGGCATGAGCGCGTTCGGCCTGGCCAAGCAGCTCGGCGTGGACCGCAAGGAGGCCCAGGCCTACATCGACCTGTACTTCGCCCGCTACCCGGGCGTGCTGGCCTACATGGAACGCACCCGCGAGCAGGCACGCGAGCAGGGCTACGTGGAAACCCTGTTCGGCCGCCGCCTGTATCTGCCGGAAATCCAGTCGCGCAACGGCGCCATGCGCAAGGCCGCCGAGCGCACCGCGATCAACGCGCCCATGCAGGGCACTGCCGCCGACATCATGAAGCGCGCCATGGTGGCGGTGGACGGCTGGCTGAGCGAGAGCGGCCTGGACGCCCGGGTGATTCTCCAGGTGCACGACGAACTGGTGCTGGAGGTGCGCGAGGACCTGCTGGCGCAGGTACGCGCGCCGCTGATCGGCCTGATGAGCCAGGCTGCGGAGCTGTCCGTGCCGCTGCTGGTCGAGGCCGGCGAGGGTGCGAATTGGGACGAGGCGCACTAAGGATGTGGTCGGCCGCGAAAATTTTTTCACGGTCGGCTGAACTTATTCCGAAGAGGGTGTGTCAGAGCCTCTGAATGGGTGAAGCCGTTCAATGCTCCTTGTTGTGTTTAGTGTTGGCAGATATCTGATCGCCGCTTGGCGAGTCGGAGTTGAACCTCGAACTTCCCCCTCCCCATACGAAGTTCGAGGTTTTTTTTGCCTGCGATTCTGCTCCCGCGTCAGGCGTCCGCGCGGGCTTCTTCACCCAGGCCCAGCCAGCGGGCCAGCACGGCCTGGGCCTCCTCGATGCCCTGGCGCTTGGGGGCGGAAAACAGCTGCACGCTGATGCCGTCCCCCCAGCCCTGGCGCACGTCCTTCTGCACCTTGAGCAGGGCGTTCTTGGCAGCGCCGAAAGCCAGCTTATCGGCTTTGGTGAGCAGGATATGCAGCGGCATGCCACTGGTGTGCGCCCAGTCGAGCATCATGCGGTCGAACTCGGTCAGCGGGTGGCGGATATCCATCATCAGCACCACGCCGGCCAGGCTGGCGCGGCTGCCCAGGTAGGCCTCCAGGTGCATCTGCCAGTGCTGCTTGAGCGGGATCGGCACCTTGGCGTAGCCGTAGCCGGGCAGGTCAACCAGGCGACGCTCATCGTCCAGGCGGAAGAAGTTGAGCAGCTGGGTGCGGCCCGGCGTCTTCGAGGTGCGCGCCAGGTTGGCATGCGTCAGGGTGTTCAGGGCGCTGGACTTGCCGGCGTTGGAACGGCCGGCAAAGGCGATCTCGCGGCCGAGGTCGGGCGGGCATTGATCCACCTTCGCAGCACTGATGAGAAAGGTGGCCTGTTGGCACAACCCGAGGATCGGATTCTTGGTAGACATGAGGATTTCCAAGGTGCGACCCGGGGTCGCAGGGGGCGGTTTCGTTTCCGTTTCAGCGGCGCAAGTATATAATGCCGCCGATTTTGTGTGCGCTTTGCTCCACTGCCGGAGCGAAGCCGAACGGGACCATGACGCCAGAACGCGCACAGACGCGGGCCTTCGGACCGAGCTCCCTCTCACCCTTAGCCGTTATTGGATTAGCTGATGAACAAAGTACTCGTGAGTCTGCTGTTGACCCTGGGCCTGACCGGCGCCGCACAGGCCGCCGGCGACGCCGCAGCCGGTCAGAACAAGGTCATGCTCTGCTCCGCCTGCCACAACGCGGACGGCAACAGCGCAGCGCCGAACTTCCCGAAGCTGGCTGGCCAGGGTGAGCGTTACCTGCTCAAGCAGATGAAGGACATCAAGGCCGGTTCCACCCCGGGCGCCCCCGAAGGTGTAGGCCGCAAGGTGCTGGAAATGACCGGCATGCTGGATACCTTCAGCGATCAGGACCTGGAAGACATCGCCGCCTACTTCGCCAGCCAGAAGGGCAGCATCGGTGCCGCCGACCCGGCGCTGGTCGAGCGTGGCGAGGCCCTGTGGCGCGGTGGCAAGCTGGCCGAGGGCATGCCCGCCTGCACCGGCTGCCACGCCCCGAACGGCATCGGCAACGCCGCCGCCGCCTATCCCAAGTTGAACGGCCAGCACGCTGCCTACATCGCCAAGCAGCTGACCGACTTCCGCGAAGGCGTACGCACCAACGATGGCGACACCATGATCATGCGCGCCATCGCCGCCAAGCTGAGCAACAAAGACATCCAGGCGCTGTCCAGCTATATCCAGGGCCTGCACTGATTGTCGTGAAGACGGAAAAAGGGTGGCGCGAGCCGCCCTTTTTTTTTGCACCTGTGGTTAAAATCCGGGCAACGCACCGGCGGCACAGCGGCCAAACGGCCGACGCCGATTTTTCAGTCGAGGAGTTCTTTGCATGCGCACGCTGCTTTTCAGTGCCCTGCTGGCCGTTGCCAGTCTGCTTTCCATCCCCGCCCACGCCGCCGACTACCGTGCCGGCAAGCACTATGTCGAACTGAACAGCCCGGTCCCGGTGTCGCAACCTGGCAAGATCGAAGTCGTCGAGCTGTTCTGGTATGGCTGCCCGCACTGCTACGAATTCGAACCGGTGCTCAACGCCTGGGTGGAAACCCTGCCCGATGATGTGAATTTTGTCCGCGTGCCGGCCCTGTTCGGCGGCGTGTGGAACACCCATGGACAGCTGTTCATCGCCCTGGAGGCCATGAAGGTCGAGCCGCAGGTGCATGAGGCGATCTTTGCCGCAGTTCACCGTGAAGGCCGTAAGCTGGCCACGCCGAAGGAGATGGCCGAATTCCTGGCGGCCCAGGGTGTCGATTCCGAGGCATTCCTGAAGACCTACAACTCCTTCGGCGTAAAGAGCCAGATGGAAAAGGCCAAGAAGCTGGCCATGGCCTACCAGGTCACTGGCGTTCCGGTGCTGGTGGTCAACGGCAAGTACCGGCTGGACCTGGGCTCGGCGGGCGGTCCCCAGCAGGCCGTTGCCCTGGCCGACCATCTGATCGCCCGCGAGCGGGCAGCGCAGTAGAGACGCCCGAGTGGCGCGGTTCCGATCATGCTCAGACAGCGTATCGTGAGAGCTCCTTCGCAACGTGAACCGCGCGTCAATCCCCGCAGCGGCAAGCCCGCGGGCCTGCCGGCGGACGGGCGCCTGCGCCTGCTCAGCTTCAACATCCAGGTGGGCATTTCCACCCAGCGCTATCACCACTACCTGACCCGCGGCTGGCAGCACCTGCTGCCACACGCCGGGCGCGGGATGAACCTGCAGCGCATCGGCGAGCTGCTGGCCGATTACGACCTGGTGGCCTTGCAGGAGGTGGACGGCGGCAGTCTGCGCTCGGGTTTCGTCAACCAGGTCGAGCACCTGGCGCAGCTCGGCGATTTCCCCTACTGGTATCAGCAGCTCAATCGCAACCTCGGTCGTTTCGCCCAGCACAGCAACGGCGTGCTCAGCCGCCTGCGCCCGCAGCATCTGGAAGACCATCCGCTGCCCGGCCCCGCCGGGCGCGGCGCCATGCTGCTGCGCTTCGGCGAGGGTCCGGACGCCCTGGCGGTGGTGATGATGCATCTGGCACTGGGCGCGCGCGCGCGCACCCGCCAGCTGTCCTACATCCGCGAACTGCTCGGCGACTTCCGTCACATGGTGTTGATGGGCGACATGAATACCCAGGCGGTGGAGCTGCTCGAGCATTCGCCGCTGCGTGATCTCGGGTTGATCGCTCCCCAGGTGTGCGCCACGTTCCCCAGCTGGCGCCCGCAGCGTTGTCTGGACCATATCCTGCTCAGCCCGGAGCTGGGGCTGGAGCGGGTCGAGGTGCTGGACGCGCCGATTTCCGACCACCTGCCGGTGGCGGTGGACATTCGTCTGCCGCACGGTTCGGTCGACCAGCTTCCCCAGCGGCGCGAGTGACCCGCATGACGCGCACCCTTGACGGCCAGACTGCCCACCCGTCCCTTGAACAGCAGCAGCGCCTGCGCGAACAGGCGCTGCTGACCGAAATCGACCTGCTGCGCCGCACCCTGGTGCGTTGCACCCTGGCCATCCGTGATCCTGCGCCGGCCATCGAGCTGTGCCTGCGCGATCTGCGCCAGGCGCTACGCGGCAAGGAAACGCTGTCCGGTCTGCGCGCCCTGCTGCCCCGCCTGGAAAACGTGCTGGCGGAAAGCGAATACCTGCGAGCCAGTCGCATGAGCCGGGAACTGGTGGCGCTGTCCGCCCAGGTGGCACGCCTGGAGGGGCAGTCGCTGCCACCGGCCTTGCGCGAGGCCATCGGCGAGTTTGCCCGCAACCTGACCGGGGCGCTCCCCCAGCAGGTCGAACTGGTGGCGCTGCAAAAGGCCTTCGGCGACCTGCAGTGGCAGGTGATCGAACACTCACTCGCCCAGCGCAACCCGTCGGCGGGCCTGTTCAAGCGTTTGCTGGGCAGCCAGGAGGCCACCCCGGTCCTCGCTATCACGCCGCAGCCCCTGATTGATGGTTTCGCCGAGGTCTTGCGCGCCCTGCTCAGCCAGTCGGCGTTGCCCATGAAGTACCAGATCCAGTTGCGTCGGCTGCTCGGGCGGTTGCACGGCGAGGTCGAGACGGACGCGCTGATCGGTCTGGTCGATGGGTTGGGCGAGCTGGTACTCGAGGCGGGCGAAGATCAGCTGCAGTTGCTGGATTTCCTGACCGGACTCAACGAACGCCTGGCTCAGTTGCAGACCGGCCTGGAAAGCCTTGGCGCCGAGAGGGCGGAGGGCTCCGCGTTGGCCGAGGATCTCGACCAGTCACTGCGGCGCCAGGTGGACGACATGCAGGCGGCCGTGAGCGGTGCGACGGACCTGGAGGCCCTCAAGCAGAGCATCTCCTGTCGGCTGGAGGCGCTGCTGGATGGGCTTGCCGAGCAGCGTTCGCAGCGCGAGGTGCGCGACCTGGCCCTGACGGCATCGTTGCAGCAACTGTCGACGCGCATCATGGAGCTCGAGCGCGAGGCGGAGGTCTGTCGCGACCAGCTCAACGAGCAGCGGCGCGAGGCGCTGCGTGACCCGCTCACCGGGCTGGCCAACCGCACGGCCTGGAACGCCGAGGTACAGCAGGCGCTGGAGCGCCGGCGCAAACAGGGCGGCGAGCTGGCACTGGCGGTGCTGGACGTGGATCACTTCAAGCAGGTCAATGACCGCTTTGGCCACCTGGCCGGTGACAAGGTGCTCAAGCTGATCGCGGAAATCATCAAGCGGCGCATGCCGACGGGTGGATTCCTTGCACGGTACGGTGGCGAGGAATTCGTGCTGCTGCTGCCCGGCTACGATCTGCCTGCCGGCCGCCTGCTGCTGGAGGACCTGCTGTCGAGCATCCAGACCTGTCCCTTCCACTTCAAGGGTGAGCGGTTGCCAGTCACCCTGTCCGCCGGTCTGGCCTGCTTTGGCCCCGATGAAGAGGCGGCCGACGAGGTTTTCCAGCGTGCCGACCTGGCCCTGTATCGGGCCAAGCAGCTGGGGCGCAACCGCCTGGTGGTGGATGGTGTGGCGGAGTCGCCCGACCCCTGAGGCTCAGAGGTCCGGCTGGCCTTCGCGCAGCGCCTTGTAGCGCTGCTCCAGCTCGGCGCGGATGCGCCTGCGCTGTTCGGCCTGGGCAAAGCGGCGGCGTTGTTCGCGGGTCTTGAGTTCCAGCGGCGGCACGGCGGTGGGCTTGCCGCTGCTGTCGAGCGCCACCATGGTGAAGAAGCAGCTATTGGTGTGGCGTACCGAACGCTGGCGAATGTCCTCGGTGATGACCTTGATGCCGATCTCCATGGAGGTGCGGCCGGTGTAGTTCACCGAGGCCATGAAGGTCACCAGTTCACCGACATGCACGGGCTGGCGGAACATCACCTGATCGACCGACAGGGTCACCACGTAACGGCCGGCGTAGCGGCTGGCGCACGCGTAGGCCACTTCGTCCAGGTACTTGAGCAGCACGCCACCGTGCACATTGCCCGAGAAATTGGCCTTGTCGGGGGTCATCAGCACCGACATCGAGAGTTCGGAGACTCCGGCGGGGTAGTCCATCGTGGTACACCAGCTCTATTGCGGAAAACGGGCGGAACAATACCTGAGGTGCGGCATTCTGTCGCCTGTCAATTGCCTATCAGTCTTATAGGGCTGTCGTGCCGGTCAGCCCGTCACGCCTGCCCGAGGTACCAGCGCCAGTCCTGTTCGCCCACTTCGGCCATGAACTGCCGGTACTCCTCGCGCTTGATGGCCAGGTAGACACGCAGATAATCGGCTCCGAGCGCCTGCCGCGCCCAGGCGGAGGCCTCCAGGCTGTCCAGTGCGCTGAGCCAGTCGCAGGGCAAGGCGGGCTGGCCCTGGGCATAGCCGTTACCGGTCACTGGCTCGCCGGGATCCAGGCGTTCGCGGAGGCCGAGATGCGCGCCGGCCAGCACCGCCGCAGCGGCCAGGTAGGGATTGGCGTCGGCGCCGCAGATGCGGTGTTCGATATGCCGGCTGGCGGGCGGGCCGCCGGGGATGCGCAGGCTGACGGTGCGGTTGTTGACGCCCCAGCTGCAGTTCAGCGGCGCGTAGCTGTGGGCCTGGAAGCGTCGGAACGAGTTCGCGTGCGGGCAGAACAGCGCCAGGGACTCCAGTAATGTGGCCTGCATGCCGGCCAGCGCCTGGCGCAGCAGCGGCGTGCCGGCCGGATGCTCGCTGGCAAACAGGTTGCGTCCTGCGGCGTCGGCCAGGCTGACATGCAGGTGCAGACCGTTGCCGGCACGTGCGGCGAACGGCTTGGCCATGAAGCAGGCCTGCTTGCCGTGCCGATGCGCCACGCCCTTGACCAGGCGCTTGTAGCGCACGGCTTCGTCCATCGCCTGCAACGCATCGAAGCGATGCTCCAGGGTCAGCTCCAGCTGGCCCGGTGCGTACTCGGAGATCGCCGTGCGCAGCGGCAGGCCCTGTGCCTCGCAGGCGGCGTACAGGTCATCGAGAAACGCCTGTTGCTGCTCCAGCTCGTAGACCCCATAGACCTGCACGCTCTGCGGGCGCAGGCCGTTGTCCTGGCGGGCCGGCTGCGGCTCGGCCTGCGAATCCTCGCGCCGATCCAGCAGGTAGAACTCCAGCTCGGCCGCCATCACCGGCTGATAGCCGTCAGCCTGCAGCGCCTCGACGACCCGAGCCAGCACGTGGCGCGGGTCGGCGTGGCTGGCCGGGCGGCCCTGCTCGGGATGCATGCTGACCTGCACTTGGCCGGTGGGCTGAGTGCGCCAGGGCTGCAGGCAGAGGCTGCCCGCCAGCGGATAACTCCAGCAGTCGGCATCGCCGACTTCCCAGACCAGCCCGGTCTCCTCGACATCCTCACCGTTGATGGTCAGGCCGAGGATGGTGCTGGGCAGCGGCCGACCGTCGCGGTAGATCGCCAGCAGCTCGTCGCGGTGCAGCAGCTTGCCGCGGGGCACGCCGTTGCTGTCGATGAGGAACAGTTCGACCAGGCGCACCTCGGGATGCGTGGCAAGGAAGGCTTCGGCCTCCGCGGGATCGGCAAAACGCATGGGACCTCCTGTCCGCTCCGGTTCAGCCTCGGGCGCCGGGGAGTGCCAGCAGCTCGCCAAGCCCCTCGTCGAGCGCGCCCAGCAGGCGCTGCACCTCGTCGGGCCCGGTTTCCGGGCTGCACAGCAGCATGTTGTGGAAGGGGGTGATCAGCACGCCCCGGTTGATCAGGTAGAGATGCAGCGCCTGCTGCAGCGCGTCGTGGAAGGCGGCTTCGGCCTCGGCCCCATTGCGCGGTGGGTGGACACGGAACTGGAACTCGCAGCGTGCGCCGAGCTCGCTGGTCGTCCAGTCCAGCCGGTGGGCGGCAAATAGATCGCGCAGTCCCTCGGCCAGCTGCGCGGCACTGCCCAGCATCCGCTGGTAGGCGGTGTCGGTCATCACCTCCTCCAGGTTGACCCGCAGGCAGTGCATGGCCAGCGCATTGGCCGCCAGGGTAGTGCCCATGCCGCTGTGACCGTGGCCATTGATCTCCGGAGCGGCCAGCGGCTCGCGGGCATGCTGCTGGGCCAGCTGCATGGCCTGGGCCATGGCGCGGCTGAAACCGTACACGGCGCAGGACACACCGCCGGCAATCGCCTTGCCGAGGGTGAGGAAGTCCGGCTTCAGGCCCCAGGCACGGGTGCAGCCACCCGGGCCGGCCGACAGGCTGTGGGTTTCATCGAGGATCAGCAGGCTGCCATAACGGCTTGTCAGCTCCCGGGCCTGCTGCAGGAAGCCCGCCTCGGGCAGCACCAGGCCGATGTTGGTCATCGCGGGTTCGCAGAGCAGCGCGGCGATGTCGCCCTGGCTCAAAGCGGCCTCCAGGGCGGCTGGGTCGTTGAACGGCACCACGCGGGTGTGCTGGGTCAGGTTGCGTGCCTGGCCGATCAGCCCGGGGCGATGTACCGTGCGGCCTTCGCGGCCGCGCACCAGGGTTTCGTCGACGCTGCCGTGGTAGCAGCCGTCGAACACCAGAATCACCTTGCGGCCGGTGATGGCTCGCGCCCAGCGCAACACGAAGCGGTTGGCGTCGCTGGCCGACCCGGCTACCTGCCAGCAGGGCAGGCCGAAGCGCCCGGCCAGTAGTTCGCCGGCGCGCACGGCGTCCTCGCCGGGCAGCATGGTGGCCAGTCCCCGGGCACCCTGCTCGGCCAGCGCGCGGGCGATGGGCGCCGGCGAATGGCCGAACATGCTGGCGGTGTCGCCCAGGCAGAAATCCAGGTATTCATGGCCGTCCACGTCGAGCAGGCGAGCTCCGCGCGCCTCGGCCACGAACAGCGGCGCCGGGGTGGACCAGTCGCTCATCCAGTGCATGGGCACGCCGCCATACAGGCTGTGGCGCGCGCGCTCGGCCAGCCGAACGCTGGCGGGATGGCTATCGAGAAAACGCTGCCGCTCGCGGGCGGCGAAGCGTTCAACGGCGGAGTCGGCAATCCCACTGGCAGTCATTTTGAACGCCTCGTGCGTTTTTTTGCACATGCTGGGAGCGCCACCGGGAGCTGTCAAGCGCTCGCTTCCGGCCGGGCGTCGCGGCGACGCCCGGCCCGGCGATCAGGATAGCTGGATCAGGGGTTCCTGCTGCTGGCCGAACAGGGCGCGCAACTGGCGGGACAGCTCGTGACCCTCGCTGATCAGCAGGACGTTGCGCAGGCTCTGGATGATGCGGCTGGTGTAGCCGAGGTCGTTCATCAGCGAACTGGTCTGCAGGCCGTCCAGCTCCCCGGAACGGATGCCGGCGAACAGCCGCTGACGGAAGCGGGCGTCGAAGTTCGCCGCGGTGTCGTCGAGCAGACGCAGCCGGGCGTTCCACTGTGCCTCCGGCAGGTTGGAGCGGTTCAGCTCATTCACCTCGCGCAGCGCGTTGAGCAGATGCCGGCGCAGTTCCACATAGGCGCGGCGCATGGCCGAGTCCTCGCGACCCAGGTGACGACCGAGGTTCTTCTGCAGGTGCTTGGCATCCTTGACCGCATCCACCAGCTGCAGGGCGGCGACCTGGCCGGAGATCCAGAAGGCCTGGTGAGGTTCGTCCAGGGGCAGGTCGAGGCGGCCCATGAAGCTCAGCAGGTCGGCATGCACGCCCTTGATGTGCCGTTGGTAGAGGCCGTCGGCATCCAGTCCGTGCAGATCCGGGCGCGCGGCGACCAGTGCTTCGTCTATCTGCGGTCCATAGAGCTGATCGACCGGCAGGTACAGGGCGTGACAGATCACCTCCAGACTCAGGCGTTCGAGGTGCTGCAGCTCCTGAGCCACGGCACTGGCGGCGGCATCCGCGGAGTTCAGCGCGCCCTCCACCAGGTAGCGGGCACGGGTGCGCTCCGGTTCCGCCTGGGCGGACGCCATCTCGGTGATCAACACGCGCGGTTCGGGTAACTCGGGCAGCAGGCGCGCCAGCAGCTCGGCGAACGCCTTTTGCCACGGCCAGAACAGCAGCACGCCCAGCACGTTGAACAGCGTGTGGAACAGCGCCAGCTGGATCAGGCTGTTATTGCCGAGGCCGAGCAGGCCGGTGCCCCAGAGCACCAGCCAGGTCAGCGGCACGAACAGCGTCAGGCTGACCAGGGCGCTGCTGACGTTGAAGATGACGTGGGCCAGGGCCAGGCGCTGACCGCTGCGGTTGCCGCCCAGCATGCCCATGGCGCCGGTGGTCACCGCGCTGCCGACGTTGGAGCCGATGGCGATCGCCAGGCTCTGTTCCAGGCCGACCTGGCCGCCGGCCAGGGCCGCCAGGGTCAGCATCAGGGTGGCGTGGCTGGACTGCAGCACCACGGTGATGGCAATGCCGATGCCGGTGAACAGCAGCGTGCCGAGCAAGCCGCCGCCGCTGTAGGCGGTCAGGTCCATGGCATCGCCGAAGCTGGCGAAGCCGCCCTTGATCTGGTCGATGGCCAGGAAGATGAAGGCGATGCCCAGCAGGATGCGGCCACCGCCCTTGCCGGCCGGGCCGGTGAAGCTGGCCAGCACGCCGAACACCAGCAGCGGCAGGGCCAGCGGCGACAGACTGAGGTTCTGGCCGGCCATGGCCAGCAACCAGATGCCGCTGGTGGCGCCCAGGTTGGCCCCGAAGATCACCGCGATGCCGCCGGCCAGCTGGATCAGGCCGGTACTCAGGAAAGCGATGGTCAGAAGCGACACCAGGGTGCTGGACTGCAGCAGGAAGGTGGCGCCGGTACCGAACAACAGGGCTCGGAAGGGCGTCGAGGTGCTGCGCCCGAGCAGCTGTTCCAGCTTGCCGCCGGCCAGCTCCTGCAGCCCTTCCTCCAGGCACTGCATGCCGAACAGAAACAGGGCCAGGCCAGCGCACAGCTGCAGCCAGCCCGAACTGGACCAGAACGACCAGCCAAGGGCCGCCATGCCCGCCAGGATGAGAAGGGATTTCGAATACTGCTTCACGTCGCCAATCCGCCGAAAAAGGAACGCCCACGAAACGGGCGACGCACAGCCTAGCCGGGAAGTGTCGGGGCGGGAAGCGCCCGGCCAGAGCGGGCGCGTAGGCTTTGGGCTAAGTGCGCTGGGCGGCGGAACGTGCGTGGCTGATCAGTCGCGCTTATAGCCGCTCTCGGTGCAGCCCAGGCAGCGCACGAAGGCGGCCTTGGCCGGCTCGACCACCAGCGCCTGGCCTGCGTCGCCGACATTGCCGCCGAGCAGGGTGAACGGCAGGCTGACGATGAACACCCCGGTGCCGATGACGGTGCCGGCGATCAGCAGCGGCCGGGCGATCAGCAGGTCGCCGATCATCGCGTAGGCCGGTGGGGCATCGGCGTTGTAGAGGGGGTCGCCGCTGGGGTTGGCCTGGGCCGGCAGGCTCAGCAGCCCGGTGGTCAGCGCCAGGGCGGCGGCCAGGGAGCGAAACGGGGTCATGGGGCGGTCCTTCGGCGGGTGATGGGTGCCGCGACTATAGCTCGCTCACCCGTGCGCCAGCGTGACGCCCTTCAATCGCCGTGGAACGCGTACTCGGGTTTTTTCGGCACGTAGGGTTTGAAGAACGCCAGCAGGCTGCGCAGGTCGGCCTTTTCGTCACCGGTAGGCCAGAACGGCGCGCCGATGACGATGCGCTTGTTCACGTAGTCCAGTGCGCCGGGCACCACCGGCACCCCGGCGCCGCGGGCGATATGGTAGAAGCCCGTCTTCCAGCGCTCCACCCGCTTGCGGGTGCCTTCCGGAGACAGGATCAGGATGAACTGGGCGTGCTCGCGAAAGCTCTGCACGGCCTGCTCAACCACGTTGGCCGCCTGGTCGCGGCGGATGGGAATGCCGCCCCAGCGCCGCAGGATGCCGCGGAACGGCCAGCGGAAGATGCTGTGCTTGCCGAACCAGCGCGCGTTGACGCGCAGCACGAACTTGGCGGCGATGAACACCACGAAGTCCCAATTGGAGGTGTGGTGGGCGCCGATCATCACGAACTTGTCGAGCGCCGGTAGTTGGCCTTCGACCCGCCAGCCCATCAGTTTCAGCACGCAGCGGCCCAGTGTTTCGGCGAACGGATTGGGCGGCAGAAAATTACCGGACATCCAACGACCTCGGTTCTTCTTGTCAGGTGGCCATCATAATGCGCGGCTCAGCGCTGGCAACGCCCGCAGTACACGCTGGAACGCTGGCCGAGACGCACCTCGCGCAACGTGCCGCCGCAGACCTTGCAGAACTCTCCGGCACGCCCGTAGACGAACAGCTCCTGCTGGAAGTAGCCGGGTTTGCCGTCACCGCCGACGAAGTCGCGTAGCGTAGTGCCGCCGCACTCGATGGCGATGGCCAGGATGCGCTTGATCTCGGCGGCCAGGCGCTCGTAGCGGGGCCGGGAAATCGTGCCGGCCGGCTTGCGCGGGTCGATGCCGGCGGCGAACAGCGCCTCGCTGGCGTAGATGTTGCCGACGCCGACCACCACCGCGTTGTCCATGATGAACGGCTTCACCGCAATGGTCTTGCCGCGTGACAGCTCGAACAGCCGGGCGCCGTCGAAGGCCTCGGTCAGCGGTTCCGGGCCGAGCTTCTGCAGCAGCACATGCTGCAGCGGTTCAGGACTCCACAGCAGGGCGCCGAAGCGGCGCGGGTCGGTGTAGCGCAGCGCCAGTCCGGACTCCAGCTCGATGTCCACATGCTCGTGGCGACCGGCGGGCAGGCCCTGCTCCACCAGCCGCAGGCTGCCGGACATGCCCAGGTGGACGATCAGCGTGCCGGCCTCGGCCTCGATCAGCAGGTACTTGGCGCGCCGGCCGACCCGCAGGATGCGCTGGCCGGACAGGCGCGCGTCGAGATCCTCGGGAATCGGCCAGCGCAGTCGGCACTCGCGCACCAGCACGCGGCTGACACGCTGACCGAGCAGATGCGCCTCGATGCCGCGGCGGGTGGTTTCGACTTCGGGTAGTTCGGGCATGGCGATACGACTGTGAAAAGCGGGCCGGCAGTGTACCGAGGGTGTACGACTCAGTAGTAGCTGCCGCCGATGCCCGCTTCCTTCACCGCCTCACGCAGGTTGTCGAAGTCGTATTCGCTCAGGCCGACATAGTCGAGCACCAGCGCACTCAGGCTTTCCCACTCGTGATCCACCTCCTGGCGGCCCAGGATGCGGTAGCAGCCACAGATGTGCTCGGCCATCTTGAGGATCGCCAGCAGGTTCTTCAGCTGGGTGTGCCGGGTGGAGTCGTCGGTAAAGATCGAACGGGCGTTGTGATGGTTGGCAATCGCCTCGCAGACTCGCTCCGGCAGCCGCCAGGAACGGGCGATGAAATAGCCGACCACCGAATGGTTGGTGTTGAGCAGGCGGTTCTCTGTGTCTACCACGCGGTTGTCCCCCGACGCGCGGAAATACGCCTCCTCCTGGACCTCGAAGTAATTGGGGAAGCGCTGGAGCATCAGCGGAATGCCGCAGTTGTGGAACAGCCCGAGGGCATAGGCCTCGTCCGACGACTGGAAGCCGATGCGCTTGGCCAGCATCAGGCAGGTCTGCGCGATATCCTGGGCGCTGTCCCAGAAGCCGTTGAGGGCAACGATCTCGTCGTCGTCCAGGGCGCCCTTGATGGCCTGGGCGTTGATCAGGTTGATCACCGTGTTGGTGCCCAGCAGGTTGATGGCGCGCTGGATCGAGCTGATGCGGTTGGACAGGCCGTAGAACGGCGAATTGACCAGCTTCAGCAGGGCGCCGGACAGGCCCGGGTCCTGGCTGATCAGGCGCGCGATGTTGTTGACGTCCGGGTAGGGCTGCATCTGCTCCATCTGCAGATCGACCATGATCTGCGGCTGGGGCGGAACACTGATGCCCTGCAGGATGCCCCGAAGCTGTTCGGTGGAGATTTCAGGCGACATGGCGGCTAGTCCGAAGAGAGATGCGCGGCATTTTATCCTGCCTCGGCGGGGCTGGCGCTCTGATGTTATGTCACTGAATGTCCGGGCATACGGGCCTACGGCACACCGGCGCGCGGCCCGGCATGCAGGGCCTGTATAATGCCCGCCCCCCACCCGGAGCCCGCCCGCCATGTCCCTGCCCAGCCTACGCCTCAAAGCCAATGCCGAACGCCGTCTGCGCGCCGGCCACCTGTGGGTCTACAGCAACGAGGTGGACGTGGCAGCCACGCCGCTGAACGGCTTCCAGCCCGGCGACCAGGCGATCCTGGAAATGGCCAACGGCAAGCCGCTGGGCATCGTCGGTGTCAGCCCGAACAACCTGATCTGCGCGCGCCTGCTGTCGCGCGACACCGGCCACACGCTGGACAAGTCCCTGCTGGTGCACCGCATCCAGGTGGCCCTGAGCCTGCGCGAGCGGCTGTTCGAGCAGCCCTGCTACCGCCTGGTGTACGGCGACTCCGACTTCCTGCCCGGCCTGGTGGTGGATCGCTTCGGCGACCACCTGGTGGTGCAGCTGGCCAGCG
Source organism: Pseudomonas sp. RL (assembly GCF_000647775.1). Classification (NCBI taxonomy): domain Bacteria; kingdom Pseudomonadati; phylum Pseudomonadota; class Gammaproteobacteria; order Pseudomonadales; family Pseudomonadaceae; genus Pseudomonas; species Pseudomonas sp. RL. Next base: position 73,216 of record NZ_JBOY01000001.1, read on the forward strand.
CCACCATGGAACGCAACAAGGACGCGGTGATCGAGGCGCTGGTGCAGGTGCTCAAGCCACGCGGCATCCTGTTCAAGAACGACTCCGCCGCCCGTGACGCCGAAGGCCTGGAGCGCTACGTGGACACCGCCTTCGGCGTGGTGCCCGAGTGGGTCGACCTGGAAGAGAACGGCGTGAAGTTCCAGGCGCCGGTGCTGGCCGGACAGAAGACCGGCTGGTTCTACGATCACCGCCTGAACCGTGCCCGCCTGGCCGGCTACGTGAAGGGCAAGCGCGTGCTCGACCTGTTCAGCTACATCGGCGGCTGGGGCGTGCAGGCCGCCGCCTTCGGCGCCAGCGAGGTGTTCTGCGTGGACGCCTCGGCCTTCGCCCTGGACGGCGTGGAACGCAACGCCGCGCTGAACGGCGTGGCCGAAAAGGTCACCTGCGTGGAGGGCGACGTGTTCGCCGCCCTCAAGGAGCTCAAGGCCGCCGAGGAGCGCTTCGACGTGGTGGTCGCCGACCCGCCGGCGTTCATCAAGCGCAAGAAGGACCTGAAGAACGGCGAGGCTGCCTACCGCCGCCTCAACGAGATGGCCATGCGCATGCTCAACAAGGACGGCATCCTGGTCAGCGCCAGCTGCTCCATGCACCTGCCCGAGGACGATCTGCAGAACATCCTGCTGCAGAGCGCCCGCCACCTGGACCGCAACATCCAACTGCTCGAGCGCGGCGCCCAGGGCCCGGACCATCCGGTGCATCCGGCCATCCCGGAAACCCGCTACATCAAGAGCCTGACCTGCCGGATCCTGCCCAACGCCTGATCCACCCTGTCGCTGCGCCTCGGAGCGAGCCCGAGGCGCGCCGGCGTCGCTGGTCTAGTCTTAGCCGGAAACGGACCGCTGCCGGCACGGCTTGCCGGCAGCCTGAGGGCGATGACGGATCATGGCGAGCCACGGCGCGGATACGGCGTTCCTGACCTTCTCCAACGTGAAGAAGACTTACGACCAGCAGACGCTGGTGGTGAAGGACTTCAGCCTGGAGGTGGCGCGCGGCGAATTCATCACCCTGCTCGGCCCTTCCGGCTCCGGCAAGACCACCTGCCTGATGATGCTTGCCGGCTTCGAGGACGTGACCAGCGGCGAGATCCTCATCAACGGCCGCAACATCACCAGCATCCCGCCCTACCGTCGCAATATCGGCATGGTCTTCCAGCAGTACGCGCTGTTCCCGCACATGACCCTCCGCGAGAACCTCGCCTACCCGCTCAAGTTGCGCAAACGGCCGGCCGCCGAGATCCGCGCGCGGGTCGACGAATACCTGGCGCTGGTCGAGCTGCAGGGATTCGCCGGGCGCTATCCGGCGCAGCTCTCCGGGGGACAGCGGCAGCGCGTGGCGCTGGCGCGTGCGCTGATCTTCGCCCCGGACATCGTCCTGATGGACGAACCGCTGGGCGCCCTGGACAAGAAGCTGCGCGAGCAGATGCAGTTCGAGATCAAGCGTCTACACGCGCAGCTGGAGTTCACGGTGATCTACGTGACCCACGACCAGACCGAGGCGCTGACCATGAGCGACCGCATCGCCGTGTTCAACGAGGGCGTGGTACAGCAGTGCGCGCCCCCCAACGTCCTCTACGAGCGGCCGGCCAACCTGTTCGTCGCCGACTTCATCGGCGAGAGCAACAAGCTTGGCGGGGTCATCGAGGCGGTCGAAGCCGACAGCGTCAGCGTGCGCCTGGACGACGGCACGCGGGTGCGCACCCTGAAGGCCAATCGCACCACGCCGGGAGCCGCCACCACCGTTTCGGTACGCCCCGAGAAGCTCACCTTCACTGACCGCCTGGGCGCCGTCGGCAACCGCATCCAGGCCCGCTTCGTCGATCGCCATTACGTAGGCGAATTCATCCGCTACCACTTCACCACCGCCGGCGGCACGCCGCTGGTGGTCAAGAGCCTGAACGACGGCTCGGCACCGCACCTGCGCGCACGGGAAGAGGTCACCCTGGCCTGGCTGCCGGAAGACAGCCAGGCGCTGGACCGACCGGCAGTCGCCACGACGCCCTGACTACCCCCACACGGCCTCCCGGCCAAGGAGTCACCGCAATGGCTAGACCACCGAAACACCTGCCCCATCTGCTCCTGGCCGTGGCGCTCGCCGCCGGCAGCGGCGCCGCACTCGCCCAGGAATCGCTCACCGTGGTGTCCTGGGGCGGCGCCTACGGCGCGGCGCAGAAGAAGCACGTCATCGACCCGTACCAGAAGGAGACCGGCGTGCGCGTGCTGTTCGAGGACTACACGGGCGGCGTGGCCGAGATCAAGGCGCAGGTCGAGTCCGGCAACATCCAGTGGGATGTGGTCGACTTCGAGGTCATCGACCTGGAGCGCGCCTGCTCCGAGGGCCTGCTGGAGGACATTCCGCGCGACATCCTGCCGCCCGGCGTCGATGGCACGCCGGCCGCCCAGGATTTCATCCCCGAGGCTTTGGCCAGCGAATGCGCGGTCGGCAACATTGTCTGGTCGGTGGTGTTCGCCTACAACGAGCGCACCATCGGCGGCGCCAAGCCGGCCAGCCTGGAGGATTTCTTCGACACCGCGAAGATTCCCGGCAAGCGCGCGCTGCGCAAGCGCCCGCAGGTCAACCTGGAGTGGGCGCTGATGGCCGACGGCGTGGCGCCCGAGGATGTTTACGAGGTGCTGGCGACCGCCGAGGGCCAGCAGCGCGCCTTCGACAAGCTGAACAGCATCCGCAACGATCTGGTGTGGTTCGACTCCTGGTCGCAGGCGCCGCAACTGCTCAACGACGGCGGCGCGGTGCTGGTGCAGTCGGCCAACGGGCGCTTCTACGACGCCATCCGCCAGGAGAACAAGCCGTTCGTGATCGTCTGGGACGGCCATGTCTACGACCTGGACGCCTGGGCCATCGTCAAGGGCTCGCCGAAGAAGGAACTGGCGCTGAAGTTCATCGCCTATGCCACCGGCTCCAAGCCGCTGGCCGGCATGCCCGACGTGGCGTACGGCCCGACCCGCAAATCCTCCATGCCACTGGCCGACCAGAGCGCCACCCCGCACCTGCCGACCGCGCACCTGGACCAGGGCATCCAGGCCGGCTCCGAGTTCTGGGCCGACTACGGCGAATCGCTGGGCGAGAAGTTCAACGAGTGGTTGTTGCGCTGAACCGTGCCGGCCTCGCCGCCCGCGGCGGGGCCAGGGAGACGCCATGCCCAGTCGTAGCGCGCTACTGCATGCCCTGACCGCCGGCGAAGCCCGCCAGGCCGCCGTCGTGCGCCGCCGCAAGCGGCTGCTGGCGCTGGCCTTCGTGCTGCCGCTGCTGCTGTTCATCCTGCTCAGCTTCGTGGTGCCCATCGGCAGCATGCTGTGGCGCAGCCTGTACCACCCGGCGGTGGCGGAGATGATTCCGCACACCCTGGTCGAACTGCGCCAGTGGGATGGCCAGGGCCTGCCCGGCGAGCCGGCGTTGCAACGGTTCGTCGAGGAGTTGTACGCGCTGAACCGCGAGCGCCAGTCCGGGCGCCTGGCCGAGGAGTTCAACCGCGCCTATGCCGGCATGTCCAGCGTGGTGAAGAGCACCGCGCGGCGCCTCGGCCGGCTGGATGAGCCGGCGCTGGCCACGGAGGGCGTGGCCACGCTGCTGGACAGCCACGCCAACTGGCGCAAGCCGGAACTGTGGCGGGCCATCGAGCGGGCCGGCCGCGTCTACACCTATGACTACTACCTGACCGCGCTGGACCTGGAAGTGGACGCCGAACAGGGCCTGCGGGTCCGTCAGGACACGCAGATCTACCTGCAGCTGTACGCCAAGACCCTCAAGCTGGCGCTGGTCATCACCCTGCTCTGCGCGCTGCTCGGCTACCCGCTGGCCTACTACCTGGCGAGCCTGCCCGAGCACCGCGCCAACCTGCTGCTGGTCCTGGTGCTGCTGCCGTTCTGGACCTCGCTGCTGGTGCGCACCACCGCCTGGATCGCGTTGCTGCAGACCAATGGGGTGATCAACACGCTGCTGACCGGCAGCGGGCTGCTCGACCAGCCTCTGGAAATGCTCTACACCTCGTTCGCCACCGTGGTGGCCATGACCCACATCCTGCTGCCGTTCATGATCCTGCCGCTGTACAGCGTGATGCGCGGCATCGACCCCAGCTACCTGCGCGCCGCCCTGTCGCTGGGCGCCCGGCCGTTGCCGGCGTTCGCACGCATCTACTTCCCGATGACCCTGCCGGGGCTGAGCGCCGGCACGCTGCTGGTGTTCATCATCTCGGTGGGCTACTACATCACCCCGGCACTGGTCGGTGGCACCGACGGGCAGATGATCAGCAACATCATCGCCTTCCACATGCAGCGCTCGAACAACTGGGAGCTGGCCGCCGCGCTGGGCTCGCTGCTGCTGGCGCTGATCCTGCTGCTCTACTGGCTGTACGACCGCCTGGTCGGCGCCGGCAACATACGACTGGGGTAGCGCATGGCGAGCACACCCGCGTACTACGGTTTCTGGCATCACCTGGGGCGTCTGCTGCTGAGACTCGGCGCCTGGCTGGTGCTGCTGTTCCTGATCCTGCCGATCCTGGTGATCGTGCCGCTGTCGTTCAACGTCGAGCCGTTCTTCAGCTTCACCGAAGGCATGCTCACCCTGCAGCCGGAGGCCTACTCGCTGCGCTGGTACGAGCAGGTGTTCAGCGATCCGCGCTGGCGTCTGGCGATCAGGAACAGCTTCATCATCGGCCTCTTCGCCACGGCGTTGGCCACCGTGCTGGGTACCTGTGCGGCGCTCGGCTTGGCGCGTGCCGACATGCCGATGCGCCGGCTGATCACTGCCCTGCTGCTCTCGCCGATGATAGTGCCGCTGATCATCACCGCCGCCGGCATGTTCTTCTTCTATTCCAGCCTGGGCCTGGCCGGCACCCACCTGGGGGTGATCCTTGCGCATGCCGCGCTGGGCACGCCGTTCGTGGTGATCACCGTGACCGCCGCGCTGACCGGCTTCGACTACAGCCTGGCGCGCGCTGCGCTGGGCCTGGGTGCCACGCCGTGGCGCATGTTCTTCGACATCATCGTGCCGCTGATCCGGCCCGGAGTGATCAGCGGCGCGCTGTTCGCCTTCATCACCTCGTTCGATGAGGTGGTGGTCATCCTGTTCCTCGCCGGGCCGCAGCAGCGCACCATTCCGCGGCAGATGTTCTCGGGGCTGCGCGAGCAGATCAATCCGAGCATTCTGGCCATCGCCACCCTGCTGATCCTGTTCTCCATCGCCCTGCTGGTGACCATAGAGCTGCTGCGCCGGCGCGCCGCGCGCCTGCGCCTGGCCCCCGCCGACTGACCGGGCGGCGCTCAGTGGCTTCCGCCCGCGCGGTGCATGGGCTTAGAATCCCGGGCATCCTGTCCATCCAGGCGGACCCGTGAGCCCGCGTGGCCCGGTCGGCGGCGATCCCGCTCGACCACCAGGCCCCCCGTCCTCGGCAACTCGTCACCGTTGATTGCCCTTCGGCGCCTGTCGCGCTCACCTTACGCAGAACAATGCGGCCAGCCGTGCCGCGCCGATTAGCCTTCAGCAGGACCCCGTCATGCCCGATTACCGCTCGAAAACCTCCACCCACGGCCGCAACATGGCCGGCGCCCGCGCCCTGTGGCGCGCCACCGGGATGAAGGACGAAGACTTCAAGAAGCCGATCATCGCCATCGCCAACTCCTTCACCCAGTTCGTGCCCGGCCACGTGCACCTGAAGGACCTGGGCCAGCTGGTCGCCCGCGAGATCGAGAAGGCCGGCGGCGTGGCCAAGGAATTCAACACCATCGCCGTGGACGACGGCATCGCCATGGGCCACGACGGCATGCTGTATTCGCTGCCCAGCCGCGAGATCATCGCCGACTCCGTGGAATACATGGTCAACGCCCACTGCGCCGACGCGCTGGTATGCATCTCCAACTGCGACAAGATCACCCCCGGCATGCTGATGGCCGCCCTGCGCCTGAACATTCCGGTGGTGTTTGTCTCCGGCGGCCCGATGGAAGCCGGCAAGACCAAGCTGTCCGCCCACGGCCTGGACCTGGTGGACGCCATGGTGGTCGCCGCCGACAGCTCCTGCTCCGACGAGAAGGTCGCCGAGTACGAGCGCAGCGCCTGCCCCACCTGCGGCAGTTGCTCGGGTATGTTCACCGCCAACTCCATGAACTGCCTGGCCGAAGCCCTGGGCCTGGCCCTGCCGGGCAACGGCTCCACCCTGGCCACCCACGCCGACCGCGAGCAGCTGTTCCTGCGCGCCGGCCGCCTGATCGTCGAGCTGTGCCAGCGCTACTACGGCGAGGGTGACGAATCGGCCCTGCCGCGCTCGATCGCCAACTTCAAGGCCTTCGAGAACGCCATGACCCTGGACATCGCCATGGGCGGTTCCACCAACACCATCCTGCACCTGCTGGCCGCCGCCCAGGAGGCGGATGTAGCGTTCGACCTGCGCGACATCGACCGTCTGTCCCGCCGTGTGCCGCAGCTGTGCAAGGTGGCGCCGAACATCCAGAAGTACCACATGGAAGACGTGCACCGCGCCGGCGGCATCTTCTCCATCCTCGGCGAGCTGGCCCGTGGCGGCCTGCTGCACACCGACGTGCCGACCGTGCACAGCAAGACCATGGCCGAGGGCATCGCCCAGTGGGACATCACCCAGACCAGTGACCCGGCCGTGCACGAGTTCTTCAAGGCCGGTCCGGCCGGCATCCCGACCCAGACCGCGTTCAGCCAGAACACCCGCTGGCCGAGCCTCGACCTGGACCGCGCCGAAGGCTGCATCCGCTCCGTGGCGCACGCCTATTCCACCGAAGGTGGCCTGGCCGTGCTGTACGGCAACATCGCCCTGGACGGCTGCGTGGTGAAGACCGCCGGCGTGGACGAATCCATCCACGTGTTCGAAGGCACCGCCAAGGTGTTCGAAAGCCAGGATGCCGCCGTGAAGGGCATCCTCGGCGACGAAGTGAAGGCCGGCGACGTCGTGATCATCCGCTACGAAGGCCCGAAGGGCGGCCCGGGCATGCAGGAAATGCTCTACCCGACCAGCTACCTGAAATCCAAGGGCCTGGGCAAGGACTGCGCCCTGCTCACCGACGGCCGCTTCTCCGGCGGCACCTCGGGCCTGTCCATCGGCCACGCCTCGCCGGAAGCCGCGTCCGGCGGCGCCATCGGCCTGATTAAGGACGGCGACAAGATCCTCATCGACATCCCGCAGCGCAGCATCAACCTGCTGGTGTCCGATGACGAGCTGGCTGCCCGCCGCGCCGAGCAGGACAAGAAGGGCTGGAAGCCCGCCCAACCGCGCGCCCGCAAGGTGAGCACGGCGCTCAAGGCCTATGCCCTGCTGGCCACCAGCGCGGACAAGGGCGCGGTGCGCGACAAGGCGTTGCTGGACGGCTGATAGCCAGCCCGTAAGGCGCTTCAGAGAAAGCCCGGCGTTTGCCGGGCTTTCTTCTTTCTGGTCCGGTTGCTGCCCTTGTGGTAGCGCAGGGCTGTCCCCGAAAATCGCTTTGCGACGAATCGGCAGGCTTCGTTCCGCCAGGCTTTGCGCACTATCAAAAGGAACTCGGCATGGGCGGATCCCGCCGCTGGCTCACCCTCGTCATCGTTTCCGCCGCCCTGTTCCTGGTGGTGATCGACATGACGGTGCTGTACACCGCGCTGCCCAGCCTGGCGCAGGCTCTGCAGACCACCGCCTCGGAAAAACTGTGGATCCTGAATGCCTATTCGCTGGGCATGGCCGGGCTGATGCCGGTGTTCGGCGCGCTGGGTGACCGCCTGGGGCAACGGCGGGTGTTCGTGTTCGGCATGCTGGCGTTTGGCGCGGCGTCCCTGCTGGCGGCGTTCGCACCGTCGGCGCAGGTGCTGATCCTGGCGCGGGCGCTGCTGGCGATTGGCGGCGCGGCGATGATTCCCGCCACCGTGGCGCTGATTCGTCTGACCTTCCACGATCCCAAGGAGCAGGCGCTGGCCATTGGCATCTGGGGCTCGATTGCCTCGGGCGGCGCGGCGGTGGGGCCGCTGCTCGGGGGCTTTCTGCTGGAACACTTCTGGTGGGGCTCGGTATTCCTGATCAACGTGCCGGTGATTGCCGTGGCAGTGACCAGTACGCTGCTGCTGGTGCCGGCCTACCCGGGTCAATCGAGCCAGCCGATCGATGGGCTCAGTTGTGTGCAGAGCACGGTCGGCATGGTGGCGCTGGCCTTCGGCATGAAGGAATTTGCCCAGCCCGAACCCAGTCTGGCGCTGGCGGCGGGCGCACTGGGCCTTGGGGTCCTGGGCCTGACGGTGTTCGTGCGCCGCCAGTTGCGGCTGCCCTTCCCGCTGGTAGACCTGCGCATCCTGGGGACGCCGCAGATCGCCACCGGCATTCTGGTGGCGCTGGTCGCGTCATTGACGCTCATCGGCTTCGAGCTGGCGCTCAGTCAGCGGCTGCAACTGGTGCTGGAAAAAAGCCCGCTGGCTGCGGGCGCGTTCGTGTTGCCGGTTTCGCTGGGTTCGTTTATCGCCGGTCCGCTGGCGGGCTTCGTTATTGGCCGCATCGGTGTGCTGCGGGTGCTGCTGGCCGGGTTGTTGATGACCGTCCTGGGGCTGGCGAGCCATGTGCTGCTGCGGGACGGCGCGGTCGGCCTGCAGATCATCGCGCTGGCGCTATGTGGCGTTGGCGTCGGCTCCAGCCTGACGGCATCCGGCTCGCTGGTCATCAGCCATGTCAGCGCCGAACGGGCCGGCATGGCTGGCTCGTTAGAGGGTGTGGCCTTTGAGTTCGGTGGTGCACTGGGCGTGACGCTGTTTGGCTCGCTGATGACCGGCGTCTATCTGGCCGTGCTGCGGGGCAGCGACTATGCCGTTGCCGCTGGCAGCAGCCTGGATGAGGCGCATCTGGCCGCACAGGGAATGGCGCAGGGGCAAGCCATGCTGGCGTTCGCCAAGCAAGCGCTCGAAACCGGGTTCAATGCGGTCAGCCTGGCTGCGGCGGCGGGATTGCTGATGCTGACGCTGTGGATTTCGCTGCGGCGCAAGCGCATCGTCAGCGAGGGTTGACTCATCAGCAACAAAAAGCCCGCCATCAGGCGGGCTTTGGTGTCCCGTGCCAGGCTCAGGCCTTGCCGGTGATGATCAGGTACTTCTGCATCAGCTCGTCCTTGCTCTCGACGTTGTTTTCGTCGAGCGGGATGCAGTCCACCGGGCACACCTGCTGACACTGGGGTTCGTCGTAGTGGCCGACGCATTCGGTGCACAGGTTGGGGTCGATGACGTAGATCTCCTCGCCCTGGGAGATGGCGCCGTTGGGGCATTCGGGTTCGCAGACGTCGCAGTTGATGCAGTCGTCGGTGATTTTCAGGGACATGCTACAGCTCCCGTCACGGCGCCCAGCCGTGACTACGTGACCAGTTTGCGGCGAATTGTGCCGGATTGGCGCGCGGTGCGCAGCACCGGCGCCGGGTATCAGCCCTTGAAGCGCTGGGCCAGCGCCTCGGCCACCGCCGGGTGGACGAAATTGCTGATGTCGCCGCCAAGGCAGGCGATCTCGCGCACCAGGGTCGAGGAAATATAGGAGTACTTCTCCGACGGGGTGAGGAACATGCTCTCCACGTCGGGCACCAGTTGGCGATTCATGTTGGCCAGCTGGAATTCGTACTCGAAGTCGGACACCGCGCGCAGGCCGCGCAGCAGCACGTTGGCCTGCTGTTCGCGGACGAAGTGCGCCAGCAGGGTGGAGAAGCCCACCACCTGCACGTTCGGCAGGTGCTTGGTGACTTCCTTGGCCAGCTCTACCCGTTGCTCCAGGGAGAACAGCGGGTTCTTCTTCGGGCTGGCGGCGACCGCGACGATCACCTGTTCGAACAGCCGCGAGGCGCGTTCGATGAGATCGCCATGGCCTCGAGTAATGGGGTCGAAAGTGCCCGGGTAAAGCACACGGTTCATCGCGACGTCCTGCTGGGTTGAGAAGCGCGGATGGTAACGCAGGGGATTTGTCCCGCAAAGCGCCGGATGCGCCGCGTTGCCGTGAGTCTGTGTGCGAAAAAGCGGGGTTTTCGGTGCGCCGCGCGGCCCCACAGGGGAAGTCGAGCCGAGCGGCGTTCCGTAATCAGGCGCCCAGCCGTTCCACCAGCGCGGCGCTGAGCTTGGCGGTCAGGGCGTAGATGGACAGCTGCGGGTTGGCGCCGATGCTGGTGGGGAACAGCGAGCCGTCGTGAATCGACAGGTTCTCCAGCTGATGGTGGCGACCGAGGCTGTCCACCACCGCCTGGCGGGGGTCCTCGCCCATGGCGCAGCCGCCCATGACGTGGGCGCAGCCCAGGCGGGTGCGGTATTTCTCCAGGCGCAGTCCATCGATCAGCGTGCGCGCCTCGCCGAGGCTGCTGACGTAACCGGCGTCGGCATGTAGCGGCAACACCGCCTTGGCGCCGGCGGCGAACTGGATCTCCGCCATGTGATGGAAGGCGCGACGCAGACCATCCCACGTGTAATCGGTGATGCGGTAGTCGAGTACCGGCGTGTCGTCGCCGCGCAGCTCGACGGTACCTTCGGCGCTGTTCGGGTGGAAGCCGTCGCGCATCAGCGCCAGCATCATGTTGGTGTGTGGCAGTTGCTCCATGCGCAGAGCGTTGTCTACGCCGAAGCGGCCGAGCAGTGTGCTGGCCAGCGCCGGGTGCAGCGGCGGCACTTCCAGCTTGTAGGACATGCGGCCGCTGACGCCGTCCTGCCACTGGAAGTGATCTGAATACACCGATTGCGGCGCGCCGTAGAAGGGGTTGATGACCTGCTCGAACTGTGCCGCCGAGAAGTTCACCAGATGCAGGAAGGTGCGCTTGCCGGTGCGCTGGTACGGATCCGGCGCGGCGGAGCGCATGAGCAGCCCGGGGGTGTTGATGCCGCCGCCGGCCAGCAGGTAATGACGCGCCTTGATCAGGACGCGCCGGCCGCTGGGTTCGACGCAGCGTGCGTCCATGCCTTGGCATTCCAGGCCGACCACCCGGTCGCCGTCGATCAGCAGACGCTGGGCGCGCGCCATGTAGAGCAGCTCGCCGCCCTGTTCCAGCGTCGCCGGCAGGGTGGTGACCAGCATCGACTGCTTGGCGTTCACCGGGCAGCCCATGCCGCAGTAGCCGAGATTCCAGCAGCCCTTAACGTTGCGCGGGATCACCGCCCAGTGGTAGCCGAGCTTCTCGCAACCGGCGCGCAGCACATCGTTGTTGGCGTTCGGCGGCATGGCCCAGGGTTGCACGCCCAGGCGTTGTTCCATGCGCTCGAACCAGGGGGCCATTTCCGCCGCGCTCAGACCACGTACGCCATGTTCGCGGGCCCAGTGTTCCAGGGTCGGCTCGGGGGTGCGGAAGCTGGAGGTCCAGTTGATCAGCGTGGTGCCGCCCACCGCGCGGCCCTGCAGGATGGTCACGGCGCCGTCCTTGCTCATGCGGCCGATGCCTTCCTGGTAGAGCGCCGGATAGGCCTCGCTTTCCTGCATGCGGAAGTCGGTGCTGGTCTTCAGCGGGCCTTCCTCGACGATCAGCACCTTCAAACCGGCGGCGCTGAGGATTTCCGCGCTGGTGCCGCCGCCGGCCCCGCTGCCGACGATCACGACATCGGTTTCCAGGGTCAGGTCGTTTTCCAGACGCGAGCCGTCGTGGGTTTTCCAGCCGCGGGCAATCCCGTCGGCGAACAGATCGGGTACAGGCATGGCAGAGGCGCCCTCGTGTTCTTGTTATGGCCGGGATTCAGACGGTCGGCGGGCCGGGGTAGCCGCAACGCGCCCAGGATTCCGGGCGCGCGTACCAGGCCATCATCACCAACTGCAGCAGCGAGGCATGACCCATGCGCAGCAACGCCAGCGAACTGTTTTCCCAGCGGGCGAGAAAGTTGCGGACCGCCTCGGGGCTGGCCGTTTCCCAGCCGCCCCAGATGCCGGTCAGCGGCCCCCGGGTGACCGGCAGTGCCAGCACGTCAAGCATCTGTCGGGTGAGCTTGAGCATTTCCGGCGACAGGTGGGCGAGCTGATGATCCAGCCCCTGAACGGTGGCGGCCGAGGCGTCCGCCAGGCGGGGCAGCTCCACGGCGCCTTCCAGCATCACCGGCACCAGGGCGGCGAGGACCGGCAGGTCGGCGGGGCGCAGCGCCTGGTAGCCCTCGGCAGGTGCGCTGGCGAAACGATCCACCAGCGCGACGGTGACGCCGGCGGTGGCCAGCACGGCGCTGCCGAGCAGGCCGATCTTGAGCAGGCTGCGGCGGCCGATGACAGGTGCGGTCAGGGTGGTCATGGTCAATCCTCCGGCTCAGCGGATGAATAGCCGGTAGACCAGCTTCTGCAGCAGCTTGCCGTACGGCGGGTAGATCAGCCGGGCGGCGTTGAAGCGTTGCTTGCTGAACACCGTGCGCGCGGTGCTGAAGGTCAGGAAGCCCTCGCGGCCATGGTAGTGGCCCATGCCGGAGGCGCCGACGCCGCCGAATGGCGCGTCGTCCTGGGCCACGTGCAACAGGGTGTCGTTCAGGCACACGCCACCCGAGCGGGTGTTCTCCAGTACGCGCTGCTGCTCGGCCTTGTCGTAGCCGAAGTAGTAGAGCGCCAGCGGGCGCGGGCGGTCGTTGATGTAGTCCAGCGCCTGGTCGAGGCTGCGGTAGGGCAGCACCGGCAGCAGCGGGCCGAAGATCTCCTCCTGCATCACCTGCATGTCATCGCGGGTGTCAAGCAGCAGGCAGTGCGGCAGGCGGCGGGCCTGGTGCTCGGCGAACAGCGGCACGCGACGGGCCCCCTGGGCTTCGGCGTCGCTCAGGTAGCCCTCCAGGCGGCGCAGCTGGCGCTCATTGATGATCGAGGTGTAGTCGGGGTTGTCCGCCAGGCGCGGGAAAAACCGCTGCACTGCTTCGCGGTAGCAGGTAACGAACTCCTCCACCCGCGATTCGGGCACCAGCACATAGTCGGGCGCGATGCAGGTCTGCCCGGCGTTCAGGGTCTTGCCCCAGGCGATGCGCTCGGCGGCGTGCTTCATCGGCACGTCAGTGGAGACGATTGCTGGCGACTTGCCGCCCAGCTCCAGGGTCACCGGGGTGAGGTTCTCCGCGGCGGCGCGCATCACGTGCTTGCCGACGCTGGTGGCGCCGGTGAACAGCAGGTGGTCGAACGGCAGCCTGGAGAAGGCGACGCCGACATCCACCTCGCCGGTGACCACCGCCACCAGGTCCTCGGGGAAGATGCGCGCCAGCAGCTCCTTGAGCAGTTGGGAGAAGACCGGAGTGGACTCGCTCATCTTGATCATCACCCGGTTGCCGGCGGCCAGCGCGCCGGTGAGCGGGCCGATGGCCAGGAACAGCGGGTAGTTCCACGGCACGATGACGCCGACCACGCCCAGCGGCTGGTAGAGCACCCGGGTGGCGGCCGGCTGGAAGGGCAGCCCGACACTGCGTTTGGACGGCTTCATCCAGCCCTTGAGGTGCTTGCTGGCGTAATGGATGCCCAGCACGCTGGGCATGATCTCCGCCATGCGGGTTTCATCGGCGCTGCGGTTGCCGAAGTCCTGGCTGATGGCGGCGATGATTGCTTCCTGCTCGTCCACGAGCAGCCGGCGCAGGGCGTTGAGCCAGGCGCGGCGCTGTTCGGCGCTGGGGTTGGGATCGGCGAGGAAGGCGCTGCGCTGGCGAGCCAGCAGACCCTCCAGCGAGGCTTGGGTCGAGGCAGCGGCGTCCGCGGCAAAGGCCAGATCGGCAGGCATGGCACGTCTCCTTGTTATGTGGCGGCCGGCAGGCGCGCCTGTGTATGCCTGGTTTAGAGTAAATGCTCTAGACTGTCAATTCAGCATGCCAAGCCCTGTGATGGATCACAGCCCAACGAAAAGCTGGCCGTCGGCGTTCGGCTGCCGTTCGCAACCCGACGGGTGCGGACGGTGTAACGTAGCCCGACCGCTTTGCTACCGAGTCCGCCATGTCACCAGCCCTCAGCACCCGCGAGCGCATCGTCCAGGCCAGCCTGGAGCTGTTCAACAGCCAGGGCGAGCGCAGCGTTACCACCAATCACATCGCCGCCCATCTCGGCATTTCGCCGGGCAATCTGTATTACCACTACCGCAACAAGCAGGCGATCATCGCCGAGCTGTTCGCCGCCTATGAGCAGGAGGTGCGGACCTTCCTGCATGTGCCCGCCGGGCGCGGGCTGACCCTGGACGACAAGGCCGGCTACCTGCAGGCGCTGCTGGATGCCATGTGGCGCTACCGCTTCCTGCACCGCGACCTGGAACACCTGCTGGACAGTGACGCGCAGCTGGCCGAGCGCTACCGGACGTTCGCCGCGCAGAGCCTGGAACACGCCCGGCACGTCTATCAGGGCTTCGTCGATGCCGGCATCCTGTGCATGACCGCGCGCCAGGTGGACGCGCTTGCCCTCAACGCCTGGATTCTGTCGACGTCCTGGGTGCGTTACCTGTGCACCACGGCGTCGGCGGCCAGCCTGGATGAAGCCGAGCTGCGGCGCGGGCTCTATCAGCTGCTTGCCCTGGAAGAAGGCTACCTGAGCGACGGGTTTCGCGAGGCGGTGCAGGCTTACATGGAGCGGCTGCTGGCCGCCTGAGCAGGGTCAGGCAGGTCGCTCGCTGGCGCTGGGCAGGCGTTCGGGTGCCTGCGCGCGCCCATGCACTTCGCCCAGCCAGGCGGGAATGCGCCGCTCCAGGTAGTAGTCGGGCTGGCGGGGCGTGCCTTCGATGAAACCGACATGCCCGCCCTGGCGGCTGAGCTCGAAGCGTGTGGTGAGGGACAGCTCCCCGGCCTCCGGCAGGCTGTGGCGAAACACGAAAGGATCGTCCTCCGCCTGGATCAGCAGCGTGGGCACGCGGATACCGCCCAGGTAGTAACGGCTGGAGGCACGGCGGTAGTAGTCGGCGGCGTCGGCGAAGCCATGCAGCGGCGCGGTCACCCGGCCGTCGAAGTCCCAGAAGGTGCGCAGCTGCGTGAGGGGTCCGAGTGCCTCCAGGCACCGCAGATGTTCCTGCAGGCCCTGTTCGCGGAAGTGTTGCTGCTTGGTCTGCACATAGGCACGCATGGCCTGCATGAAGTGGCGCTGGTACACGCGTGAAAAGCCCAGGGCGATGCGGTCCGCGCACTGGTCGAGGCGGTATGGCACCGACACCGCCACCGCGCCTTGCAGTGGGCAGTCGCTGCCGCTTTCGCCCAGGTACTTGAGCAACACGTTGCCGCCCAACGAATAGCCGGCCGCGTAAAGCGGAGCCAGCGGCCGTTGCGCGCGCAGGTGGGCGACAACCTCGGCCAGGTCGTCACTGGCGCCGGAGTGATAGGCGCGCGGCAGGCTGTTCGGCTCGCCGGAACAGCCCCGCCAGTTCAGCGCGACGCTCGCCCAGCCTTGCTCCGCCAGGCGCTGCTGCAAGCCGAGCACATACAGCGAGGACGACGACCCGGTCAGTCCGTGCAGCACCAGCACCAACGGTGCCCGGGCATCGTGGGGGCCGTGCCAGTCCAGATCGAGGAAGTCGCCATCCGCCAGCCACAGCCGCTCGCGCTGGCGCGCCAGTTGCGGTGGTGTACGAAAGAACGGCGACCAGAGGGTCTGCAGATGCGGGCCAGGTAGCCACCAGGCGGGACGGAACGGGTGCATGTCGGAATCTTGAATCGTTCGTGCTCGGAAGTTCAGCGTAGAAGCGCAGCGGAGTGAGGGGAAGCGCGGTTGTCGGCGCGGCGGTCTATGTCTTTGGAGAGATGGGGACGGTCGGGGCCGGATGCTAGAGTCTCGCTGCCCGCTTCCAAAGAGAATTTCCTGCATGAATATCGTCGAATTTGCCGATCTGCTGCGCGCCGCCGAGCAGCAGGCACAGCCGCAACGTCTGCTGATGGTGTTCGTCAGTGCGGAGCTGCCCGCCGATGCCACGGCCGAGGAGCGTCGCCGTTTCGAGGCCGGCGCGGGGGGCAACCTGCGCCCGGTGCTCTGTGTGGACAAGTTGCCCGCCGAGCTGACCGACTTCCCCGCCTTGCGCGACGAGGCCGCTCGCACCGGCATCGGCTGGGACCTGGTGTTGGTCGCCGGCCTTTCCGGGCGCGGTGGCGTCGCGCCCTCCAGCGACGCGGCCGAGCAGCCGCTCAAGCAGATGGTGGCCGCCATTGAGAGCGGCAGCATTGGCCAATTCCTGGGGTTTGATCGGGATGGGCAGGTGGTGGCGTTCTACTGAGCCCTTGGGGCGGCATAGGCGTTCCGGAGTCACCCGTAGGCACGCTCTTGTGGCACCGGCAAGCGGGCCAAGCGCTCGGCATGGCGGTTCTCCTTCGCCGCCCGCCACTGCGAAACCAGCTCCGGTAGATCGGGCCGCTGAGCGAATTCGCCGAACACGGCCTGCGGAGTAATCAGGCGTTGGCCCTGCGTCTGCAGGCGCAGCAGGGTGCGCGTTAGCTGTTGCCGCTGGCTGTGGGCCAGCTGGCTGGCCAGCAGGACGCCTTGATCGTAAATGCGACGCAGCTCCTCCTCGCTTTTGTTGTAGAAGCGGCGGTCATGTCGCAAGCGGACTGCGCGGCGGAACTGCAGGTAGCTCCCAGGCCTCCAGTCCGCCAGTGCGCTCTCGAGCGCCTTAACTTGCTCGGCCAGGTCGTCGGCTTCCTCTCGGCTGAACAGTTCGCCGTCCCGCTCCAGGCTGGCAGTCCAGCGTAGCAGGGTGGTCAGAGCCGCCCGACTGTAGCCGGTATCGCTGGAGTGTTCCGCCAGGGAGGGCTGTCCGCGTTGTGGCATGTCGCCCTGCAAGTCGAGAAGGCCAGCGTATTGGGCGCAGGTCAGGCTTTCCAGGGCTTCGCAACCCGGTTGCCAGAGTATCGAGGCCTCGCTCTTGGCGTCCTTCTTGCGGGGCATGAAATGCCGTTGCTCGCCATGGTGCTCGTAAGGGTCACCCTTCAGGTTGAGGAGTCCAGCCAACAGCAGCGTGGCCCCGCCCAGGGAGGAGAGATGCAGGGTTGCGGTGCCCGCCATCAGCAGCTTCCACTCGGCATCCAGCCATGGAGTGGGTACGCCCGGAACCAGGTCGTTGTGGTTGACCAGGCGGTGGTGAATCAGCTCCTGCGCGCCCTGTACGAAGGTCCGGTCGCCGGCACGGGGAGCACCGAAGGTGTAGAGCTGAACTTGAGGTTGTTTCGGTTCCCGCCGTAACCACTCTGCGAGTAACAAGGCGATGGCGCCGCCCAAGCTGTGGCCGCAGACCATGATGCTGTGGTCGGGGTGATAAAACGCATCCAGATAGCGCTGCACAAAGGCCTGAGCAGCTTTGAAGCCGCCATGAAACCCTCGATGTGCCTGCCCCACGCCCCCGCTGAATGGTTCCTGGCGGCCATCCAGGTCCGTCAGAATGTCCTTGAGGCCCTGGGTGCCACGTATGGAGATCAAGATCACCCGGTCGCTGTGGGTAATGAACCCCTGGGTTCCGCTGTCCTCGTGGTAGAGGAAATGCACATCCTCCGGGTTATTCCAGCCTCGCAGTGCCTCGTCCCGGTAACGGCTGGGGTCGTAAGGCATGACCTCCAGGCGCTTGGAATAAGGAACTTCCTCATACAACAGGTGATACGGCCCTGCGGTATTGAACTGAGTCGGCCGCTTTCCGCATGACAGGCCTTCGCGCAGCACGTGACCAATACTGCCGGGCTCCTTGTAAGGAGGTGGAGCGGATTGGTACGGCGTGCCGAACGGTGCTTCCTTGCTGAACGGGGCATAGACGAAGGTGCTCATCACCGCCAGGTGATAGGCGTTCAATGCACAGAAAGCCTTGTCCCGGGAGAGCAGTGGGCGGTAGGCGCGTAAGGCCTTTACTTCCAGTACGTGATGTCGATTGGGCTCCAGATCAACGCCTAACTGCTGCTGGTCTGTGGCGTTTTTCAGTTTCGGTGGCCTGGGGGCCCATCCGGAGTCCGGGTCCGGCAGATGCGCCGCCGCTTCGACGAAATCGCTGACTTCCACTCGAAAGAACTTGGCGCCTTCGGCGACCGCGCGCTCCTTGGCCAGATAGGTCTGGCCGTTATGGCGCGGGCCGAAGGGAGACTGCTCGGCGGCGACTTGCAGGGCTGTCAGGGGAATTTTGAACTCTGGTCTGATGATTAGCTCTTCGTACCATGTCCCGGATGCTCCATTACAAGGAGTCGAGAGGTCCAGTCTCAGAACACCGCAGAACAAATTGTCCGCCCGTGCGAAGCCGTCGTTATCGAGCGTGCCCGTGTAGATCTGTCCTTCTTTGCCGTGCAATTGATAGGAAAGGCCGGCATACGGTGACCCTTGGGCATGTTCGTTCACTACGCGGAAACTGACCCAGTGGCTGCGTAACGGGCAATCCAAGGCCTCAACCTGATTGGCTGGTGTAGGCATCCGTGCTTACTCCGTGCAGTTGGGATAAACGGTGCATTCGCGCCCGTCCATTTCAAACGTTTTGAAAGCGGGAGGACTCTGGCAGCGCTGCCATCCTGGCTTTGGCAGACAGGGCTTCCAGCCTTTGGGAAACCTGATCCAAGTATCGTCCCGGGCAGGCTTCTCCTCCGGATCCACCGAAAAATCCAGGCGCAGCGTCTTGCCCGGCAGGTCCTCTCGCCGCAGATACGCGCCAGCCCCCTTGCAGTTCAGCAATTTGGATATGTCGTAGCGCAGCGCGCTGATCTGAAACAACCAGCCGCACACCGCCTGCTTGTTGAGGTGGCCGTCAGGCTGGAAGGTCGCCGCGCCTTCCGGCAGCTCATCCACCACGCGTAGCTCGCCGTTGTCGTAGGTCTGCTGCCAGCGCTCATCGCCGTAGCGCCCCTTGATGTACAGGCCGACCCGCGCGAGCCTGGCCTGGCATATCCCCACCCGATAGCCCACCGGAATGGCGAAGCGGTAGCCGTGCGGTTCGGAGTGGAACGCCGTCTCGAAGCTCTTGGTCAGCTGGCTGCGCGACACCAGCCCCGGGCAATTGGACTCGGCAACGTAGTAGTGCGCCTGGGCGCGCAGGGCGAAATCGGCGGGCAGTTCGCCTTCGAAGGTGAAGCGCTCGGCAAACAGGCTGCCGAGAGTTCCGCAGCCGCCCAAGGGCGCAGCCAGCAGGGCCAGCCAAAGGGGGCGTAACAGGTATCGGTTCATGCCATGGCCTCGGAAAAGGTGCGGCGGCAACGCGCCAGATGAGCCTCGGGAAGCTCGCCTTCGCGCGGTGACCAGGCGGCGTGCCCGGCCCACGCGGGCTGCAATTGATGGGCCAGCAGAAACTTCACCGCTTCGTTGGTGTGCCAGCCCCAGATGTCGGCCTGGGCCAGCTGTTCGTCCAGCCAGGAGACAAGGTCCCGCTTTTCGAGCAGGCGGCAGAGCGCAGCGCAGTGGCTTTGCCACAGCCATTGCTCGAGGTTGTGGCGGCGGATGGCCTGGGCGACCGCGCCGGGCTCTGGCAGCTGCAGCCAGGGCGCGTCACCCGGCACCGGGTAGTGGCCGGGCGCGGGGTTTTCGAAGCGCTGCCAACGCTGGCCGTCCCAGGCCAGGCCACTGGCAACGGGGCCCAGCAGCAGGGGGCGCTGTTCGGGCTCGAGGGCTTGCAGGTGGCGGGCGATCACGCGGTTGTCCTGGAAGCGGTACAGCACACGCCGGCCCTGCTCCCGCACCACCGACCGTTGCGTCCAGTGCCCGGCCAGTCGCTGGAGGTCGAGCGGCTTGGCGCTGAGCAGCCATCCCCAGTTCCGCTCCGGCTGCGTCAGCCAGGCTCGCAGCCAATCCGCCTCGGCATCCTCCACGCCGAGCAGACGGGGGCCGATTGCCGCCAGGTGGGACACCTCGCTGCCCTCATAGAGGTTAAGGCTCGTTCCAGACGCCGGGCGGCTGGCCCTCAGCTCGGCCTCGGCAAGCGGGTCGAGGATGAGGTACAGGTCGCGGCCCAGACGTTGTTGTTCACTGAGCCAGTGGGCGGGCGAGGTGGTCATGGCTGGCACTGTCCCTCGCCGCAGGATTCACACACCGGGCAGCGGCTGGCGCCCAGCTCCCGCGTGATCCGCGCGGCCGCCATCTGGCTCTGGGAGGGTTGCGGAGGTGCCGAAGGCGCCGGTGGGCGCTCGGCCGAGCGGGATGGGGTGGCCACTGCTGTGGGTGTTTGCCCCATCTGCGGGGGTGTGGGCAGCCGCGGTTGGGCGGTACGGGCCTGTCCTGCGCTGCCTCCTGCGTTCAGCTTGACCTGCGGCCCCACCAGGCTCACGCCCCCGGCATCCAGCCTGATGAAGCTGCCGCCGGCCTGCACGGTCAGTTCGCTGCCCGCCTCGATCACCAGCCTTTCCCCGGCGTTCAGGTGGATCTCCCGGCCCGCCTCGATGAACTGCCCCTGCCCCAGCTTCACGTGCTGGCTGCCCTGCGTGCTCAGGTGGTCGTCGGCCTTGAGTTCCACCAGGCGGTTGCCGTGGATGATGCGCTGCTCCTCGCCCCGGCGTTCGCTGTGACTGTTGGCCTGCACCGTTTCCCGATGTCGGTTGCCGATGCGCATGCTGAGGTTGTGGCGCACATGCTGCTCCCAGTCACGCTGGGCGTTCAGGTAGAGCTGTTCGGCACCCGCACGATCATCGATGCTCAGCTCGTTGCCCGCTTGGCCGTCCGGCGTGCTGCGGGTCCGCAAGACACTGCGGGTCTTGTGCTCGGGCAGCGGGTAGGGCGGCGTGTGCTCGGCGTCATACAGGCAGCCGGTGATCAGCGGCTGGTCGAGATCGTCGTCCAGAAAGCCGACCAGCACCTGCATGCCAACCCGGGGCAGGAGCCAGGCGCCGTAGCGGTTGCCGGCCCAGCCGCTGGCCACGCGCAGCCAGGCGCGTGTGTTCAAGTCCTGCGGCTGGCGCTCCCAGTGGAATTGCACCTGCACGCGGCCTTCTGCATCGCAATGGATTTCCTCGTTCTCCGGGCCAAGCACTGTTGCGCTTTGCGTAGCCGGCACGCGCGGTCGCAAATGCCGAGGCGCCAGGCGAACCGGCACGTCCCAGGGTATGGCGGTGAAACGGTTGTGGTAGCCAGGCTGGCCAGCGGTTCCCTGCGGGTCGGCTTCGGCATATTCCTCCAGTGCCTGCGGCTGGTAGCCGTGGTGCTGCAGCCCGGTCAACAGCCAGAGCTGGTTGCAGTCTTCGCGCGGGTGGTTGCGTACGTCCATGAAGTGACCGCAGGCCAACAGTGGCTGGTCGCTGCTGCCCTCGGCCTGCCGGCAGTCCAGGCGCGTGGCTTCAAGCAAACGGCGGGCGCGCAGGCGGCCCTGACTGCGGTCATCGAAACGGCCCGGATAGGCGTACAGCTCCAGGCCGGCTGCTTGCCTGTCTTCAACCGAGGCTTGGGCCTCCAGCAGCAGGCGCGGCTGGTTGAAGTCGTGGTCGCGCAGGGTGACGCTGGCGCTGCGGGTTTCCAGGCGCACGCCAAAGCGCCTGAGCGAGGGAGCGCCGGCTTCGGGCTGGTAGCACTGGGTGGCTTCAAGCCGCGGAAAGACGGTCTGGTCGTCGCCGAACACCAGTGCGTGGCCGGTTGATTGGTGCTGGAAGTGAAAATGCAGGCCTTCCTCTTCACACAGGCGCTGCAGGAAGTTCAGGTCGCTCTCGGCGTACTGCACGCAGTGCTCGCGCGGAGGATACTCGCTGCCCAGGGCGAAGCGGCAGGCGTCGCCCTGGATGCCATGCTCGGCCAGCAGCGCGGCGAGAATCTGCGGCACGCTGCGTTGCTGGAAGATCCGGCAGTTGTGGCGCTGCTCCAGCCACGCCAGCGCCGGGCGCAGCTCGATGCGGTAATGGCTCAGGCGCTTGCCGGTTTCTTCTTGCGTGGCGCGCCAGACCAGGCCGTGCAGGCCACGACCCTTGCCGAGGTCGAGCCAGGCGGGCTGGCGCAGCAGCGTGTCCAGCGGCAGGTCGGAGTGCTCGGCCACCAGGCGCAGCACTATGCGGTACGGCTCGCCGATGGCTTCCTGGGCCTCGAAGGCGAGGACTCGCCAATCCCGGTCGGCCAGTTGCACAGAAAGGCGGGTGCTCGACATGACTATCCCTCGTCGCAGAAACGCCCCGTTCCATGGGCGCGATCAGGCGGGCGGAGTCACGCGCTCCGTTCGCCGGATGCCGAGCGGATCGCTCGGGAACCAGGCTGGAGTTGAGTCAAGGAGCGTGCCAGCTTCCCGTATCCCTCGCGGTTCAAGGGCTTGGCCGACTTCATCGGCCGGCGTGGGCGGGCTTTTGCGCGTGGCCGCACTCAATTGTGCGCAACGCATTGCTCAGGCCCAGCGGATTGTTGCGCAGCAGCGCGCCGGCCATGGCCGCCACGCTCCGGTGCGATGGACCGGCCGGGCGCTGTGCAAACGCTTGCACGCTGCCGGCGTTACGCCTGGCGCTGCCAGAGGCTGTAGTACACCTGCCCGGCATGCTTCTCGCGGTGCAGTCGCCAGTTGGCCGGCAGGCCGAGGGCCGAGGGGACGGCTTCGCTTTCGGTGTAGATCCAGGCGCCGGGGGCCAGCCAGTCGCGTTCCTCCAGCAGCTCGCAGGCTGGCACCAACAGGTTCTGGTGGAACGGCGGATCGAGAAACACCAGGTCATACGCCTGCGCCGGCTGCTCGGCCAGGTAACGCAGCGCATCGGCCTGCTGCACCTGGCCATCGGCACACTGCAGGGTCTGCAGATGGCTACGCAGGGAGGCTACCGAGGCGGGGTTGAGGTCGAGCGCCAGAGCCTGTCCGGCGCCGCGCGACAGGGCTTCAAGGAAGAGTGCGCCGCTGCCGGCGAACGGGTCGAGCACCCGGGCGCCCGGCACATACGCGGCCAGCCAGTTGAACAGGGTTTCGCGCACCCGGTCCGGAGTCGGGCGCAGGCCGGGGCCGTCGGGGAAGCTGAAACGGCGGCTGCGCCAGTCGCCGGCGATGATGCGCAACTGGCCCGTGCCACCGTGCGCCTTGGGCGCGGGGGTGTTCGGTCGGCGCATCAGTGCGGTACTCCGGCGGGCTGCGGCTGGGTCGACCCGGTGGGCGGCGGCAGTTCGCTCTGCGCCACCGTCGGGCCGACGGTGACCACCACGAAGGCGTCCGGATCCAGGTGGCGGTTCATGGCCGCCTTGACCTGTTCTGCGCTCAACCCCTGCACCTCTTCCACGAAACGTTCCAGGTGGTCCAGCGGCAGATCGTAGAAGCCGATAGCGCCCAACTGGCCGACGATGGCTGCGTTGCTGGCGGTGCTCAGCGGAAAGCTGCCGGCCAGCTCGCGCTTGGCCTGCTGCAACTCGGTTTCGCTCGGGCCCTCGGCGAGGAACTGGCGCACCAGCTCCTTGATCAGTGCCAGGGAGCCTTCGCTGTAGTCGGCGCGGGTCTGCATACTGATCATGAAAGGCCCGCGCGCCTGCATGGGGCTGAAGCCGGAATAGATGCCGTAGGTCAGGCCGCGCTTCTCGCGCACCTCCTCCATCAGCCGCGACCCGAAGCCGCCCCCGCCAAGCACCTGATTGCCCAGATACAGCGCCGCGTAGTCCGGGTTGCCACGGGCGATACCCAACTGGGCGATCTGCAGGTGGGTCTGGTTGGAGGGGAACTCGACATGCCGATGGCCGGGTGCGGGCGCCACGGGCTCGGCGGTCCGGGGCCGTGCCGGACCTTTGGGCAACGCCTGCGACACCTGGGCGGCGATGGCCTCGGCCTCGCTGCGCGACAGGTCGCCGACCAGTGCGATCACCGCATTGCTGGCCGTGTAGGCGCGGCGGTGGAAGTCACGCAGCTGGGCCTGGCGGATGCCGTTCAGCGACCGGGCGGTGCCTTCGCTGGGATGCGCGTAGGGATGCGCGCCGTAGAGTTCCTCGAACAGCGCCTGGCTGGCCAGCTTGCCCGGATTCTTCTTGTTGAACTCGATGCTCGACAACAGCTGGTTGCGGATACGTGACAGGGCATCGTTGGGGAAGGTAGGGCGGCCGACCACGTCGGCAAACAGGGTCAGCGCCGGCTCGCGGCGCGCGGGGTCGCTGAGGCTGCGCAGGCTGGCCACCGCCATGTCGCGGTAGGCGCCGTTGCCGAACTCGGCGCCGAGGGACTCGAAGCCGGCGGCGATGGCGTCGGCATCCTGGCCTCGGATGCCCTCGTTGAGCATGGCGTTGGTCAGCAGGGCCAGGCCGTGTACGCCGCGGTCCTGACTGCTGCCGGCGGCGAAGGTCAGGCGCAGGTCGAACATCGGCAGCTCGCGCGCTTCGACGAACAGCACCTTGGCGCCTTCGGCGGTGCGCCATTGCTGAATGTCCAGATCACGTCGGGCGGGGGCTTCACCCTTCAGTGCGGCCAGCGACGCCAAGCGCGGCTCAGTGCCGCTGGCGCAGCCGCCGAGCAGTGCCAGGGCAAGCAGCCCGCACAGGCTGCGACTCACAAACGATTTCATCGGGCGGCCTCCTCGGGCAACACATGGGCGACGCTGAGGCGCGTGCGGGTGAAATAGGTGCGCGCCGCGCGCTGGATGTCCTCGGCGGTCACTGCCTCGAGTTCCTCCAGTTCGCGCTCCATCAGCCGCCACGACAGGCCGACCGTTTCCAGGGTGCCGATGGTGGTGGCCTGGGCGGTGATCGAGTCGCGCTCGTAGACCAGCCCGGCGATCAGCTGGGCGCGCACCCGCTGCAGTTCCTCGGGCGAGGGCGCCTCGCGCTTGAGCAGGTCGAGCTGCTCCCACAGTGCGGCTTCCACCTGTTCCAGGGTGCGCTTCTGCTGCACGTTGGGGCTGGCGGACAGCACGAACAGGCTGTCGCCACGGGCGTGGGCGTTGTACCAGGCGGAGGCGCCGCTCACCAGCTCGGCGCCGCGCTCCAGGCGGCTGGCCAGGCGGGCGCTGTAGCCACCGTCGAGCAGCGCGGCGATCAGGCGCAGGGCGTGCACGTCACGCGGATTCTCGGCAGTGGCCAGGCCGGGCACGTTGAAGCCCATCAGCAGGCTGGGCAGCTGGGTCTTGAGGTGCAGGGTCAGGCGGCGCTCGCCGGGCTCGGCCAACTCCAGCGGGCGCTTGGCCGGGACGATCTCGCGGGCCGGAATCGGACCGAAGTAGCGGCGGGCCAGTTGCTCCACCTCGTCGCGGGTGACGTCGCCGACCACCACCAGCGTGGCGTTGTTGGGCGCGTACCAGCGCTGGTACCAGGCGCGCAGGTCGTCGACGGTCATGCGCTTGAGGTCGGCCATCCAGCCGATGGTGGGCAGGCGGTAGCCGCTGGCCGGGTAGGCCATGGCCTTGAAGCGTTCGTAGGCCAGCGAGCTGGGTCGGTCATCGGTGCGCAGGCGGCGTTCTTCCTGGATCACCTTGATCTCGCTGGCGAACTCGTCGGCGGGCAGTTGCAGGCTGGCCAGGCGGTCGGCCTCCAGCTCGAAGGCCACCGCCAGGCGATCCTTGGCCAGCACCTGGTAATAGGCGGTGTAGTCGTCGCTGGTGAAGGCGTTTTCCTCGGCGCCCAGTTCACGCAGGATGCGCGAGGATTCGCCCGGGCCGAGCTTCTCGCTGCCCTTGAACATCATGTGCTCCAGGGCATGAGACAGGCCGGTCAGCCCGGCCTGCTCGTAGCTTGAGCCAACCTTGTACCAGAGCTGGGAGACCACTACCGGCGCACGATGATCTTCGCGGACGATGACCTTAAGGCCGTTGTCGAGGATGAATTCATGGGTGGGTTGGGGCGCTGCCCCAACAGCCATCAGGGGCCAATACAGGCAGCCGAGCAACAGCGCGGCGCGGCGCAGGATCACATGCTTCATGAGGAGACCTTGAAAGGGACCTGTGCGGCGGCCCGGGAGGTTTAACGCCGCCGGGCGATGAGGTGCTAGGATACCCAATCCCGTTTCCCGGCGGCCATGCCCGAGCGTGGCGCACCTTTGAGATAGTCCGGCAATGTTTGGTTCCAACGACGACAAGAAGCCCCAGCCCGACGCTGGCGAGAAGAAAGGCCTGTTCGGCTGGTGGCGCAAGAAACCGCAGGACGCAGCGAAACCGGAAGCTGACACGCCTGCCCCCGAGCAAACCCCGATCCCCGAGGCCGAGCCGGTTGCCGTCCCCGTGGAGCCGGTGGCTGAGATCATGCAACCCGAACCCAGTGCTGCCGTGGAGCCTGAGCCGGAAGCGCCCGCGGCTGAGCCGGTCAAGCCCGCCGGGGACAAGGTGGGCTTCTTCGCACGGCTCAAGCAGGGCCTGTCCAAGACCAGTTCCAGTCTGGGCGAAGGCATGGCCAGCCTGTTCCTGGGCAAGAAGGCCATAGACGATGACCTGCTCGACGAGCTGGAAACCCGCCTGCTGACCGCCGACGTCGGTGTCGAAGCCACCACCGCCATCGTGCAAAACCTCACCAAGCGCGTCGCCCGCAAGGAGTTGGCCGACAGCGAGGCCCTGTACAAGGCGCTGCAGGCCGAGCTGGGCGCCCTGCTCGCTCCGGTCGAGCAGCCGCTGGTCATCGATACCGCCAAGCATCCCTACGTGATCCTCGTGGTTGGCGTGAATGGCGTCGGCAAGACCACCACCATTGGCAAGCTCGCGCGCAAGCTCCAGCAGGACGGCAAGAAGGTCATGCTCGCTGCCGGCGACACCTTCCGCGCTGCCGCGGTCGAGCAGCTGCAGGTGTGGGGTGAGCGCAACCGCATCCCGGTGGTCGCCCAGCACACCGGCGCGGATTCCGCATCGGTGATCTACGATGCGGTGCAGGCCGCCAAGGCCCGCGGCGTCGACGTGCTGATTGCCGATACCGCCGGCCGTCTGCACACCAAGGACAACCTCATGGAAGAGCTGAAGAAGGTGCGCCGCGTGATCGGCAAGCTGGACGAGACGGCGCCCCATGAGGTGTTGCTGGTGCTGGACGCCGGTACCGGTCAGAACGCCATCAACCAGACCCGCCAGTTCGACCAGGCGGTGACCCTGACCGGCCTGGCGCTGACCAAGCTGGACGGCACCGCCAAGGGCGGGGTCATCTTCGCCCTGGCCAAGCAGTTCGGCCTGCCGATCCGCTATATCGGGGTCGGCGAAGGCATCGACGACCTGCGCGACTTCCGCGCCGATGACTTCGTGCGCGCCCTGTTCGCCGAAAAGGAAACTGGATGATTCGCTTCGATCAGGTAGGCAAGCGCTACGCCAACGGCCACATCGGCCTGCACGAGCTGTCCTTCCAGGTCGAAGCGGGGGAATTCCTGTTCATCACCGGGCATTCCGGCGCGGGCAAGAGCACGCTGCTGCGCCTGCTGCTGGCCATGGAGCGGCCGTCCACGGGCAAGGTGCTGCTGGCCGGGCAGGACCTGTCCACCATCACCACCGCCGAGATCCCCTTCCTGCGCCGGCAGATCGGCGTGGTGTTCCAGAACCACAAGCTGCTGTTCGATCGCAGCGTGTTCGACAACGTGGCCCTGCCTCTGCGCATTCTCGGGTTGTCCCGCCAGGAGATCGCCGAGCGCGTGGATGCGGCGCTGGCCCGGGTAAGCCTGCGCGACCGGGCCAAGGATTTCCCCAACGATCTGTCCACCGGCCAGCAGCAGCGCGTCGGCATTGCCCGCGCGGTGGTGCATGAACCGGCGCTGCTGCTGGCTGACGAGCCCACCGGCAACCTGGACCCGCGCCTGGCAGCCGAAATCATGGGCGTGTTCGAAGACATCAACGCACTGGGCACCACTGTGCTGGTGGCCAGCCACGACTTGGCGCTGATCGCGCGCATGCGTCACCGCATGCTGACCCTGCAGCGTGGCCGCCTGATCGGCGATGGAGCCGCCGAATGACTGTCCACCGCCAACCCAACTTGCGACCCGCCGGACGTGGCGCCACTCGCCGTACGGACGCTGGCGCCGATAAACCCGTACGCCGTGGCCCGAGCCTGTCCAGCCAGTTGCACGGCTGGCTGGACAGCCATCGCGGCAGTCTGCGTGACAGCCTTGGGCGTCTGTGGCAGCAGCCGTTCGGCTCGTTCTTCACCTGCCTGGTGATGGCCATCGCCCTCTGCCTGCCCATGGGGCTGGCGTTGCTGCTGGATAATGTCGAACGGCTCAGCGGCACCTGGCAGCACGCCGCGCGCATATCAGTGTTCCTGGAGATGAGCGTCAGCGACGCCGAAGGCCAGACGCTGCGCGACGACATCGCTGGTATGCCGCAGGTGGAGCAGGCCGACTGGATCAGCCGCGAGCAGGCACTGAAGGATTTTCAGGCGGTTTCCGGTCTCGCGGAGGCGCTACGCGAGCTGCCGGACAACCCCTTGCCGGGCAGCGTCCTGGTCACGCCGTCCACCGTGGACAAGACCGAGCTGGAAGCCTTGCGCCAGCGTCTGGCGGAGCTACCGGGGGTGGAGCTCGCGCAGCTCGATCTGCTGTGGGTCGAGCGCCTGGGTGCCATCCTGGCGCTGGGCGACCGTTTCCTGTTCGGCGTGACCGTGCTGCTGGTGCTGACCCTGCTACTGGTAATCGGCAACACCATACGGCTGCACATCGAGAATCGCCGTACCGAGATCGAGGTCATCAAGCTGGTCGGGGGAACCGATGGCTACGTGCGGCGTCCGTTCCTCTACCTTGGCGCCCTCTACGGGCTGGGGGCGGGCCTGCTGGCCT
Organism: Pseudomonas sp. RL; assembly: GCF_000647775.1. Classification (NCBI taxonomy): domain Bacteria; kingdom Pseudomonadati; phylum Pseudomonadota; class Gammaproteobacteria; order Pseudomonadales; family Pseudomonadaceae; genus Pseudomonas; species Pseudomonas sp. RL. The sequence continues at coordinate 101,697 of NZ_JBOY01000001.1, forward strand.
GGGCGGTGCTGGCCTTCGGGCTGGCCTGGCTCAACGCGGCGGTGGTACGCCTGGCCGGGCTTTACGACAGCGACTTCAGCCTGGTCGGTGTGCCGCTGGCCGATGGCGTATCGCTGGTGCTTGGTGCGGTGCTGCTGGGCTATATCGGCGCCTGGTTGGCGGTGGCCCGGCACCTGCGGGATCTGGCGCCCCGCTAGCCTGGAGGGCCGGGCCAGACGGGTCGGCCGCCCTTGCTTCGGGAACTTTTGGGGTCAATTCACTGTCTCAGCGCTAGGTGCTACACTGCCCCGGCATCGTCTTTGGAGGACCTGCATGTCAACTTCTCTGCAACCTGTCTATGCCCTGGCTCCTGGCGCGAACCTCGAGGCCTACGTGCATGCTGTCAACAGCATTCCGTTGCTGTCGCAGGAGCAGGAGCGTGAATTGGCGGAGCGTCTGTTCTACCAGCAGGATCTGGAAGCGGCCCGGCAGATGGTGCTGGCTCACCTGCGCTTCGTGGTACACATCGCCAAGAGCTACTCCGGCTATGGCCTGGCCCAAGCCGACCTGATCCAGGAAGGCAACGTCGGCCTGATGAAAGCGGTCAAGCGCTTCAACCCTGAGATGGGCGTGCGCCTGGTCTCGTTCGCCGTGCACTGGATCAAGGCCGAGATTCACGAGTTCATCCTGCGCAACTGGCGCATCGTCAAGGTCGCCACCACCAAGGCGCAGCGCAAGCTGTTCTTCAACCTGCGCAGCCAGAAGAAGCGTCTGGCCTGGCTCAGCAATGATGAAGTCGAGCGGGTGGCCGACAGCCTGGGCGTCGCCCCGCGCGAAGTGCGCGAGATGGAAAGCCGCCTGACCGGCCACGACATGGCCTTCGACCCGGCCAACGACGCCGACGACGACAGCGCCTACCAGTCGCCGGCACACTTTCTCGAAGACCACCGCTACGATCCGGCCCGCCAGCTGGAGGATGCTGACTGGAGCGACAGTTCCACCGCCAGCCTGCACGAGGCGCTGGAGGGGCTTGATGAACGCAGCCGCGACATTCTCTACCAGCGCTGGCTGGCCGAGGAGAAGGCCACGCTGCATGAACTCGCCGCCAAGTACAACGTTTCCGCCGAGCGCATCCGCCAGCTGGAAAAGAACGCCATGAACAAGCTCAAGGGTTCGTTGGCGGCATAAGGTTGGCTGTTATGGAAAAACCGCGCTTCGGCGCGGTTTTTTATTGGCTGGTCCGCAGGGGCGGCGGCCGGAACGGCGCTGACCGCCCTATGTCCGGCTTCAGAACGAATGGGCGTTCTGTCGACGCTGCCAGCTCCGCATCCGCTCAGCCAGGCGCCCGACGTTTTCTATTTGCTGGCGCACCGCCCGGTTGAACAGCACCAGGGCCAGTTCGGCGCTGACCAGTGCGTCGGCACAGGCGTTGTGGCGTTGCTGCACCTGCAGGCCGAAGAGCTCCAGCCAGTCGTCCAGGCCGGCCTGCGGCTTGCTCATCTGCGGACAGAGCATCGGCGCCATCTCGGCCAGATCCAGGAAGGGGTGGCGGAACTTGTAGCCCAGGCTCTCCTTCATGGCGCGGGTCAGCATCTGTTGATCGAAGCGGGCATGGAAGGCCAGGAGCGGGCTGTCACCCACGAACTCCATGAAATCCAGTAGCACTTCGGCTGGGTCGTCACCGGCGGCGATCTCGCTGGGGGCGATGCCGTGAATCAGCACACTGGGTCCCGGGGTGCGGTATTCGCGCATCAGGGTGCGCTCGAACTGTTGGCCCAGCGGAATGCCGCCCTGGTCGATGACAACCGCCCCGATGGACAGGACCTGGTCGCGGCTGACGTTGAGTCCTGTGGTTTCCACGTCAACCACCACGAAACGCTGTTTCAACAGGGGCTGCTCGGCAAGCGGCGCGGGGTCGCGCAGGCGGTCGAGACGTTGTCGCTGGCTGTCGGTCAGGCTCGCCGTGCTGCGCCGGCTGAACCAGGTGGCAAGTGAATTCATAGCTGGTACCGAAGGGCCAGGCTGCTCTGCAGGCGCTGAGCCTGGCGGAAGGATTCTCGCAGGATGCGACGATCCAGGTGGTTGAGGGTTTCCGGGTCGAGGCGGTTGGAATATGGCAGCCCGGCCCGGCTCTGCTTCTGGTGCAACTGCAGGCGCACCTGCTGGATGAAATGGTAGGCCTCCTCATAGGCCGCGCCATCCTTCTCGTCGATAACTCCTTTGAGCACCAGCAGGTGCAGGCGCTCCAGGGTGCTGGTCGCGTCGATGCCGTTGGCCAGGGCCAGCAGGCGGGCGCCGTCGACGAACGGCGTGAGGCCCTGCACCTTGACGTCCAGGGTGTCCTTGTCGGCGCCCTTGCGCACCACCAGGAAGTCGCGGAAGCGACCGACCGGCGGACGATGGCGCAGGGCATTCTCGGCCATCAGGCGCTGGAAGGTGCTGTTGCTGGCGATCAGTGCTAGCAGCTCCTTCTGCAGCGCCTGGCAGCCATCCGTCGGCCCCCAAAGCACCCGCAGGTCGAAGTAGATGGTCGAGCTCAGCAGGTTTTCCGGCGTCGCCTCGCGCACGAAGCTCTGGAAGCGGCGCGACCACTCGCTGCGCGACAGGCACAGCTCGGGGTTGCCGGCCATGATGTTGCCCTTGCACAGGGTGAAGCCGCAGGTGGCCAGGTGCTGGTTGATGCGCTGGGCGACCGGCAGCAGCTTGCCGCGCAGCAGGGCCGCTTCGGCAGCATCGCGCGCCTCGAAGAGAATGCCGTTGTCCTGGTCGGTGTGCAGGGTCTGCTCGCGGCGCCCCTCGCTGCCGAAGCACAGCCAGCTGAACGGCACGCCGGGATCGCCCATCTCTGCCAGGGTCAGCTCGATCACCCGGCAGACGGTGTGGTCGTTGAGCAACGTAATCAGCTGGGTAATCTGTGTCGAGCTGGCGCCGTGGGCCAGCATGCGCTCCACCAGGCGACCGACTTCCTCGCGCAGGTCCGCCAGGGCCTGCACGCTGTCGGCATGGCGCAGGGTGCGGGCCAGGTGCACCAGGTCGATACGCTGCAGGGAGAATAGGTCCCTCTCGGACAGCACGCCCACCAGCCGGTCGTTCTCGACCACGCAGACGTGGGCGATGTGCCGCTCGGTCATTGCCATGGCCGCATCGAAGGCGGTGGCCGAGGGCGGCAGGTGGAAGGGGTTTGGAGTCATCATGTCGCGCAGCGGATGCTCCAGGCTGGCGCTGGCTGCGGCGATCACCCGGCGCAGATCGCGCAGGGTGAAGATGCCGACGGGGCTTTGCTGGTCGTCCACCGCGATGATGCTGCCAACGTTCTGCTCGTGCATCAGGCGCACGGCGTCGCGCAGCGGCATGTCCGGCGAACAGGCCACCGGGTCGCGGTGCGCCAGTTCATCCAGGCGGGTATCCAGCGAGTAGTCTTCGCCGAGGCTTTCCACCGCGTGCAGCTGTACCCGCTGCTTGACCTTGTCGAGCAGGCTGCTCACGCCACGCAGGGCGAAGTCGCGAAACGGCGCGGACAGACTGAACAGCTCGACGAAGATTTCCCGCGGCAGCAGCAGGCAGAAGCAGTCCGTGCCGGCCACGTGGGCGGTGCGGGTCGCCCGTTCGCCGAGCAGCGCGGCGATGGGGAAGCACTCACCGGTGCTGATTTCGAAGGTGGTGTCCTGGCGGCCGCCCGGATGGCTGCGTTTGCCCTGCACACGGCCCTGCTTGACGATGTGAAAATGCTGCACCGGGCCTTCGTCCGGATGCAGGATCGACTCCCCCTGGGCATAGAAACGCAACTGGCAGTTTTCCACCAGGCGCAGCAGATGACCTTGCTGCATCTGGTCGAATGGCGGGTGCTTCTGCAGGAATTCGATGGTGCCCTGAATGTTCTGCAGAACGGCAGTCTTGCCTGCCTCGGCAAAGGCATCTGCCTTGCTCATGGAGCCTCCGGGTGTCTTCTTGTCGTTTCGCATGGTGGTGCGTCGACCCGCGCATCGACATTGGACGTAAGTCTAGAGCCCGGATATTGGAACCCCGGCCACTGGCCGGGGTTCTGGGTGGCTCACGGCAGCGTGAACAGCACCTTGACGGCCGGCGTCACGGCGGCGGCATCGACGTAGCCGATGGCATTCGCTTCCGCGGCGATCTGGGCGACCATCGCGGCATCGTCAGCCACGCTGGCCAGCGGCTGACCCTTGCCGGTGAAGATCAGGCCGGACCAGTAGGATTTCAGCTGGGCTTCGTTCTTGCTGGTGACCTGCCCGTAGAATTTCTCCTTGGTCGAATTCCAGCCCTTGAGGTCAAAGCCCTTCAGGGATTTGTCCTTGCCGAGGAAGATGTTTGCGACTTCGGCCTGGGTTGGCGCTTTGGGCGCGGCGGGATTAATGATCACGGCGACCTGGGCCTGGGCTGCGCCGGCCAGCGCGCTCAGCGTGATCACGCCAAGAATGCGGGAAATAAGCGACATGGTCGGTCTCCTCAGAATACGAAGTCGATGCCGAGGCTGATGATCTCGCCGTCGAAGTCCGGAATGTTCTGGCTAAGCACTTCGAGGGCTGAGGGCACGAACATGCCTTCGAAGCCGTTCTCGGTCTTGACCTGCTTGTACTCGCCCTTGAGCGTCACGTTCGGCATCAGGCTGTAGTTCAGGCCCAGGGTCCAGGACGACTGGCGTGCGCCCTTCTCCTCGTCCAGCTGCGCATAGGTGAGGTGTGGCAGGAAATCGCCCAGGCGGCGGCCGCCCATCAGGTAGAACGCGTTCTGGTCGGGACTCATCGGGCCGTCGATGGTACGCCGAGTCCATTCGTTGGCACTGATCCAACTGCCGTCATCGTACTGGTAACCGACGCTGAGGAAGCTGCCCTTGCTGTCGGCGATGCCCAGCAGCGGGTTGTCGATGGTCAGCTTGGCCTGGTTGTAGGCCACGCGCAGGGTACCGTAATCGTTGCTGGCCAGGCTAAGGCTGGCGCCCACCAGATTGTCCCAATCGGTGTCGTAGAACTCATCAAACAGGTAATAGTCGCGATCCTTGGCCTGACCGGCGAGGGCCTGGATATTCAGGGTGGCGAAGGACAGCGGCAGGCTGTAGACCACGTCGACACCTTCGTAGTTGGACAGCTGGATCTGTCCATAGACCTCGTCGGGCAGCCGCAGCCAGGGGTAGCTGAAGCCGACGTCGAGGGTTTCCGAATACATGTAGGTCGCGGTGCGCAACCGGCCGGCACGCAGCAGGACGTGATCATTGGCCTGCCAGGCCAGGTATGCCCACTCGAGATTGGCTTTCCAAGAATCCTGCTCGGCCTTGGCGGTCAGTTGGGCGGTGGCATTCAGGCTGTCAGTGAGGCCATAGCTCATCTGGGTGCCTAGCTTGGACAACTGGTCGCCGCGCCAGGAATCGGTGGTCTGGCCATTGATGCCGTAGTTGCGGCCCTCTGCTTCGCCTCCCAGGTAGGTGACGGCGGCAGTGCCGAAGGCATTGAAGCGGTAGTCGCCTTGTTCCAGCGCGAAGGCTGGGGTGATGGCCAGGCAAGCGGCTGCCAGGCCAATGGCTCGAAATGCAGGCATGGAAAGTCCCCGAAGGTTTGAGAGTTAAACGCGAAATTGAGCGGTGGCTGCGTGCAGATGGTCGCCGGTGCTGACCAGTTGCTCGCCGAGCCGGGTGGTGGTGCCGGCACCGTGAGCGGTGGCCTGGGCGCCTTGCTGCAGCACCCGGGTTTCTTGTTGTATCGAGCTCGACAGGCCGATCTGCTCCTGGGTGAAGCGGGCAATGGCCGCATTCAGGGTGTCGATCTGACCGACGGTGCGGGCGATGTCATCCAGCAGGCGGGTTGCCTCGCTGGAGCGTTCGATGCTGGCGCGTGCTTTCGCGCCATTGGATGTCATGGCATCGAGTACCGCGTTGGCGCTGCGCTGCAGGCGCTGGATGATTTCCTGGATCTGTTCCGTGGAGCTGGCGGTCTTCTGCGCCAGGTTGCGCACTTCATCGGCAACCACGGCGAAGCCGCGACCCTGTTCGCCGGCGCGCGCCGCCTCGATGGCGGCATTGAGGGCCAGCAGGTTGGTTTGTTCGGCGATGGTACGGATCACCGTGAGAACCGAGCCGACTTCCTGGGTTTCCTGCTCCAGCTGCGTCATGGCGGTGACGGAAGACATCACACTGTTGCCCAGGTCCTGGATACCGCCGGCGAGAGCCCCGATGTTTTCCCGGGCGGCATTGGCCTGTTGCGAAGCGGCACCCGCCTCGTCGGAGGCCTGGCGGGAGCGTTGAGCAACTTCTTCGATGCGCTCCGACATGGTCAGGATGTCACGGCCGATGGAGTCGGTGTGCTCCTGCTGGGATTGGGCGTTGCGCTCCGCCTCGCTGGTCAGCCGGTAGAGGTCCTGCGACATCTGCGCCAGAGGGCTGGCCGCCTCGACGATCTGGCGGATCGTGGCCTGCAACTTGTCGAGGAAGGCGTTGAACAGCTGGATCATGGTACCGATTTCGTCATTGGAGACGCCTTCGATACGCCGGGTCAGATCGCCATCGCCGCTCGCGATGGCGCGCAGGGAGGCGATGACCCGACGCACATTGCTCATGATGTTGGCGGTCACCCACCAGGCACCGCAGCCCACCAGGATTATCAGCAAAATGCTGAGGCCGATGCCCAGCTGGGTGGTCGCGACGTTGTCGCTGCGAGTGGAGGCCAGTGTCCGCTGGAAGTCCTGGTAGGCGCTGGTGCGGAAGACGGAGGCCAGGGCCTGGGCGCGCTCGAGATCGGCAGTCATGCGCTGCAGGTTGTCGCCCAGGTCGCCGAACGAAGCCGAACCGTCTATCAACTGACGCGAGACTTCGAGAGCGTTCTGGCCATACGCCGCGACCGCCTCGCGCCAGGCCCGCAGTTCCCCGCTGCGCTGCGCGTCACTCAGCAGGGTGCCCAGTTGCTGTTGTTGCGTCTCGATGTCGGCGAGTAGTTGGCGAGCCTCATCGACCAGCGTCGCTTCGCCCGCGCTGACGGCATTGTTGAGCAGCCCCGGCAGGCGTGAGAACTGAAAGATCACCGCATCGCTTTGTTCCAGAATCGGATAGCTGCGACTTTCCAGTACCAGCAGGCGATCGTTGGTCTCGGCAAGCTGGAGAGAGGTGTGACCGACGAAGAGAATCAGGCCCAGCAGGGCCACGGCTGGTACCAGGGAAAGCTTGGCAGTCAGCGACAGACTCTTGAACACGAGGAACTCCATGGCGGCGGGGGCTGCCTGAACACTGCGATGTCAGAATGACATTATACGTCGCTTTATGACTAAAAGCTAAGTGCGCGTCAGGTGTGTCGGCCCGGATCACCCGATCTTCAACGTCGACAGGCATAAAAAAACCGCCCCGGGGGGGGGCGGTTTTTTCACAGCGTTTGCGGGTTACAGACCGTTCCGGGCCTTGTACTCGCGACGGCGGCGGTGCAGCACCGGCTCGGTGTAGCCGTTGGGCTGCTTGGTGCCTTCGAGGATCAGCTCCAGCGACGCCTGGAAGGCGACGTTGTCGTCGAAGTTCGGCGCCATCGGCTTGTAGGCGGCGTCGCCGGCGTTCTGGCGGTCCACCACCACGGCCATGCGCTTCATGCTTTCGATGACCTGCTCCTTGCTGATCACGCCGTGGCGCAGCCAGTTGGCCAGCAGCTGGCTGGAGATGCGCAGGGTGGCGCGGTCTTCCATCAGGCCGATGTCATTGATATCCGGCACCTTGGAGCAACCCACGCCCTGATCGATCCAGCGCACCACGTAGCCGAGGATGCCCTGTACGTTGTTGTCGATCTCGTTCTGCTTCTCTTCCGCGGTCCAGTTGGTGTTCTCGGCCAGCGGAATGGTCAGGATGTCGTCCACCGAAGCGAACTGACGCTTGGCCAGTTCCTGCTGACGGGCGAACACGTCGACCTTGTGGTAATGCAGCGCGTGCAGCGAAGCGGCGGTCGGCGACGGTACCCAGGCGGTGTTGGCGCCAGCCATCGGGTGGCCGATTTTCTGTTCCAGCATGGCGGCCATCAGGTCGGGCATCGCCCACATGCCCTTGCCGATCTGCGCGCGACCGGACAGGCCGCAGTTCAGGCCGTGGTCGACGTTCCAGTTCTCGTAGGCGGCGATCCACTTCTGCGCCTTCATGGCGGCCTTGCGCACCATGGCGCCGGCTTCCATGGAGGTGTGGATCTCGTCACCGGTGCGGTCGAGGAAGCCGGTGTTGATGAAAACCACGCGCTCGCTGGCGGCCTGGATGCAGGCCTTGAGGTTGACGGTGGTGCGGCGCTCCTCGTCCATGATGCCGACCTTCAGGGTGTTGCGCTTGAGGCCCAGCACGTCTTCGACGCGGTTGAACAGCTCGTTGGCGAAGGCGACTTCTTCCGGGCCGTGCATCTTCGGCTTGACGATGTACACCGAGCCGGTGCGGGTGTTCTTGCGGCTGGTGTTGCCGTTCAGGTTGTGGATGGCGATCAGGCTGGTGATCAGGCCGTCCATGATGCCTTCCGGTACTTCGAAGCCATCCTTGTCGATGATCGCGTCGTTGGTCATCAGGTGACCGACGTTGCGGATGAACAGCATGGAGCGGCCGTGCAGGCTCAGTTCGCCGCCCTTGGCGGCGGTGTAGCTGCGGTCCGGGTTCATGGTGCGGGTGAAGGTCTTGCCGTCCTTGCTGACCGACTCGGCCAGGTCGCCCTTCATCAGGCCCAGCCAGTTCTTGTAGGCGATGACCTTGTCATCGGCGTCCACGGCGGCCACGGAGTCTTCGCAGTCCATGATGGTGGTCAGCGCCGCTTCCATCAGGATGTCCTTCACGCCGGCCGCGTCGGTCTGGCCGATCGGGCTGTTGCGGTCGATCTGGATTTCGAAGTGCAGGCCATTGTTCTTCAGCAGCACGGCCTTCGGTGCGGCGGCTTCACCCTGGAAGCCCACGAACTTGGCGGCGTCCTTCAGGCCGGTAGTGCTGCCGTCCTTCAGGGACACCTGCAGCTGACCGCCGACGATGCTGTAGCCGCTGGCGTCGACGTGCGAGCCGGTGGCCAGCGGTGCGGCTTCGTCCAGGAAGGCGCGGGCGAAGGCGATGACCTTGTCGCCGCGAACCTTGTTGTAGCCCTTGCCCTTCTCGGCGCCGCCTTCCTCGCTGATGGCGTCGGTGCCATAGAGCGCGTCGTACAGCGAGCCCCAGCGGGCGTTGGCGGCGTTCAGGGCGAAGCGCGCGTTCATGATCGGCACCACCAGCTGCGGGCCGGCCATGGTGGCGATTTCTTCGTCGACGTTGGTGGTGGTCACCTTGAAGTCGGCGGGTTCGGGCAAGAGATAACCGATTTCCTGCAGGAACGCCTTGTAGGCGACCGCGTCGTGGGCCTGACCCTTGCGCGCCTGATGCCAGGCATCGATCTGGGCCTGCAGCGCGTCGCGCTTGGCCAGCAGCGCGCGGTTCTTCGGCGCCAGGTCATGGATGACGCTCGCAGCGCCGGCCCAGAAGGCATCGGCGCTGACGCCGGTGCCGGGAATGGCTTCGTTGTTCACGAAGTCGAACAGGACTTTGGCGACCTGCAAGCCACCGATTTGAACGCGCTCAGTCATCACTTGCCTCACTTGAATCTCTGCGATTTAACCCGGACGCGGGAGTAGTTTCGTTCTTGTAGTCCGAGCCGCGGGATACTACATGAAGCATTCGGGAATTGCAGCGCTGCCTTCGTCGAGTCCGGGAGTGATCTATACCTAGGTTCTTGGATGTCGGGAGGAGCCCTGCATGGAACATCTGGTACTGACGGTCATCGCGCGTGATCAGACCGGACTGGTTGAGCGCATCGCCACCTGCGTCGGCGAACATGGCGGCAACTGGCTGGAAAGCCGCATGGCGCGCATGGCGGGACAATTTGCCGGCATCCTGCGCGTGGCGGTGCCGGCCGACTCACAGGACGAGCTGCTGGACGCGCTGGAGGCGCTGGCGCTGCAGGATATCCACGTGCAGGGCGCGCCGGCCGGGGCGGAGCCGGTGTGCAACTGGCGCCCCATGCGCCTGGAGCTGGTGGGTGATGATCGGCCGGGCCTGCTGCGCGAGGTGACCCGGGTGCTCGGCGAACAGGGCGTGAATATCGAGGTGCTGGATACCGCCGTCAGCGAGGCGCCCATGGGCAGCGAAACGCTGTTCCGCGCCCAGGCCCTGCTGGCGGTGCCGCTGCCGGTGGCCCCGGATGCGCTGCAGCACAGCCTGGAGCGCTTGGCCGACGACCTGATGGTGGAGCTGCGCATCGAGGCGCAGCAGGTCGAGCCGTCCGTGTAGCCGGAGCGGCCGTCGACTACCGGCGCCGCAGCGTCAGCCAAGCGTCCAGGCTGTAGATCGCCAGCGCGACCCAGATACAGATGAACGACAGCAAGCGGGCCGAATCCAGCGGCTCGCCGAACAGCAGCACGGCCTGCAGCAACACCAGCGTCGGCGCCAGATACTGGAGGAAGCCCAGCGTTGCATAGGGTAGGTGGCGCGCCGCTGCGTTGAAGCACACCAGTGGAATCAGCGTGATCGGACCCGCGGCGGCCAGCAGCCAGAGCTGGCTACTGCTCCAGAATGCCGCTTGAGCACTCATGGCCGCCGGATGCCAGGCCAGCCACAGCAGTGCCACGGGCAACAGCAGCCAGGTCTCCACCACCAGGCCGGGCAGCGCCGCCACGGGAGCCTGCTTGCGGATCAGCCCATAGAACCCGAAGGTCAGCGCCAGAGCCAGCGAAACCCAGGGCACGCTGCCGAGCAGCCAGATCTGCTGGAGCACACCCAGCGCGGCCAGCCCGACCGCCAGCCATTGCAGACGGCGTAGCCGTTCGCGCAGCACGACCAGGGCGAGCAGCACGTTGACCAGGGGATTGATGTAGTAGCCCAGGCTGGCTTCGAGCATGCGCGCGTTAATCACCGCCCAGACGTAGATCAGCCAGTTGGCGGCAATCAGCAGGCCGCACAGGGCCAGCACCGCCAGGCGTTGCGGATGGGCGCGCAGCTCGGCCCACCAGCCGGGGTGCTTCCACACCATCAGCAGGGCGGCACCGAACAACGCTGACCAGAGCACCCGGTGCACGATGATCTCGCTGGCCGGAATGGCTTCGAGCAGCTTGAAGTAGAGCGGGAACAGGCCCCAGATGACATAGGCGGCCAGGCCCAGCAGGTAGCCGCGCCTCAGATCGGTGGAAGACATGGAGGTTCCGCAGGCCGCGCTGTCGTAGGCGGCCGTAGAAAAGGGATTCAGCCGCAGGAGATCAGCTTGATCCTGCCTTGTTCATCGGTGTATAGCGTCAGGCGCTGGGCATCGTACTCCAGGGTCACCACCATGCCTGGCGCCACCACCCGCACCCGTTCGGCGTTGGCCTGCTGGCGGGCTTTCTCCAGTGTGGCCTCGTCCGGCATCCTGCCAACCAGGTGCGCCAGGCGGGTGGCGTTACAGGCCTGTGCGCCAGGGCGCTCGGCCGGCTGGGATGCACACCCTGCCAGCAGGGCCAGCAGCGTTGCGGTCAGCAAAAGGCGTGATTGCATGGAGCTCTCCTGAAAGTGTCCTGAGCACAGACCTGCATCAGGCGTGCTCGTCATCACCGCCGGTCAGACGAGCCAGCGCGCGGCGCACCATGTTGGCGTAGGGTGGCGGGCTCAGCCGGTAGAGCTCGCTCGCCACCCAGGTCAACCAGCGCGCACCGAGCACCTCGCGTTGCGCGAACAGGCGCAGGGCGTCGGCCTCGGCACGGTCCTGGTGGGCCTGGTGGAAGTCGGCACGCGACTCAGTCTGGCACACGGGCTTCAGAGTACCCGGCTGGTGAACCGCGACAGTCCCGGCAGCTCCAGAACCATCTCGTCGCCCACCTGCAGGGGGCCCACTCCCACCGGCGTGCCGGTGAGGATCACGTCGCCCGGCAACAGGCTGAAGTGACCGGCCATGTGGCGGATCAGCGGCAGGATGGGATTGAGCATCTCGGCGCTGCTGCCGTCCTGGCGCACTTCGCCGTTGAGGCTCAGGCGAATGCGCAGGTCGGTCAGATCGGCCACCGCGTCGGCCGCCACGAACGGCGCCAGGACACAGGCGCCGTCGAACGATTTGGCGATCTCCCAGGGCAGGCCCTTCTCCTTGAGCTTGCTCTGCACGTCGCGCAGGGTCAGATCCAGCGCCGGGGCAAAGCCGGAGATGGCGTCCAGCACTTCCTCGTCACCGGGGTTGGGCGACAGCGGCTTGCCGATCAGCACGGCGATTTCCGCCTCGTAGTGCACGGCGCCACGGTTGCGTGGGATCTTGAAGCCGCCTTCCAGCGGCACGGCGCAGCTGCCCGGCTTGATGAACAGCAGCGGTTCGCTGGGCACCGGGTTGTTCAGCTCGGCGGCGTGTTCGGCATAGTTGCGGCCCACGCACACCACCTTGCCCAGCGGGTAGTGGATGCGGGTACCGTCGACATACTGATGCTGGTAGCTCATGGGGCTCTCCTGAGCGGGTGTCTCTTGTTCTGGTCAGGCAAAGATCTTGCCGGGATTCATGATGCCGTTCGGGTCGAAGACCGCCTTCACCGCCTTCATGCAGGCGATCTCGGCCTCGGAGCGGCTGTAGCCCAGGTAGTCGCGCTTGGTCATGCCCACGCCGTGCTCGGCGGAGATCGAGCCGTTGTATTTGGCGACGGTCTCGAACACCCAGGTGTTCACCGTGGCGCACTTGGCGAAGAATTCGTCCTTGCCCATGTTGTCCGGCTTGAGGATGTTCAGGTGCAGGTTGCCGTCGCCGATGTGGCCGAACCAGACGACTTCGAAGTCCGGGTAGTTGGCCTCGACGATGGCGTCGATGTCCTTGAGGAACGCCGGCACCCTGGAGACGGTGACCGAGATGTCGTTCTTGTACGGCGTCCAGTGCGAGATGGTCTCGGAGATGTACTCGCGCAGCTTCCACAGGTTCTGCAACTGCTGCTCGGACTGGCTCATCACGCCGTCCAGCACCCAGCCCTGCTCCACGCAATGCTCGAAGATCGCCAGCGCGTCATTGGCTACCTCCTCGGTGCTGGCCTCGAACTCCAGCAGCGCGTAGAACGGGCACGGGGTGTCGAACGGTGCCGGCACGTCGCCGCGCGCCAGCACCTTGGCCAGCGCCTTGTCGGAGAAGAATTCGAAGGCGGTCAGGTCCAGCTTGCTCTGGAAGGCGTGCAGCACCGGCATGATGGCGTCGAAGTCCGGGGTGCCCAGCACCATCGCGGTGAGGTTCTTCGGCGCGCGCTCCAGGCGCATGGTGGCTTCCACCACGAAGCCCAGGGTGCCCTCTGCGCCGATGAACAGCTGGCGCAGGTCGTAACCGGTGGCGTTCTTGATCAGGTCACGGTTCAGCTCGAGGATGTCGCCGGCGCCGGTGACCACTTTCATGCCGGCCACCCAGTTGCGGGTCATGCCGTAGCGGATCACCTTGATGCCGCCGGCGTTGGTGCCGATGTTGCCGCCGATCTGGCTGGAGCCGGAGGAGGCGAAGTCCACCGGGTAGTACAGGCCTTTCTCTTCGGCGGCCAGCTGCAGCTGTTTGGTGACCACGCCGGCCTGGCAACGGGCGGTGCGGTCGAATTCGTTGATCTCGAGGATCTGGTTCATGTAGTCGAAGGACACGACCACTTCACCGTGGGCGGCCACCGCCGCGGCGGACAGGCCGGTACGCCCGCCGGACGGCACCAGGGCAACCTTGTGCTGGTTGGCCCAGCGCACGACGGCCTGCACCTGCTCGATGCTCTTGGGGAACACGATGGCGCTGGGCGCGGGTGCGAAATGCTTGGTCCAGTCCTTGCCGTAGGCTTCCAGCGAAGCGGCATCGGTGAGGACCTTGCCCGGTTCGACCAGGGCCTTCAGTTCTTCGATCAGGGCGGCGTGCAGCATGGCGGAACTCTCGAAACGTTCATGGTCACCCTGAGGACACTTCAGGACGCGACCGAGCATGGAAAAAGGAGATCATGCTAGCATACGCCCCCCGTTAATCGCGCGCTCCGGCCGATTTCGGGGTCGGCCGCGCGCCGGCCCGGCCAGCCACTCCCGCTGACCATCCCCCTGCCTATTTCATACGGGATCACAGGTACGCAGATGAGCAAGACCAGCCTCGACAAGAGCAAGATCAAGTTCCTTCTTCTGGAAGGTGTCCACCAGAACGCCGTGGACACCCTGAAGGCCGCCGGGTACACCAATATCGAGTACCACACCGGTTCGCTGCCGGAGGCGGAGCTCAAGGAAAAGATCGCCGATGCACACTTCATCGGCATCCGCTCGCGCACCCACCTGACCGAGGAAATCTTCGACTGCGCGAAGAAGCTGGTCGCGGTCGGTTGCTTCTGCATCGGTACCAACCAGGTCGACCTGAACGCCGCCCGCGAGCGTGGCATCGCGGTGTTCAACGCGCCCTATTCCAACACCCGTTCCGTCGCCGAGCTGGTGCTGGCCGAAGCCATCCTGCTGCTGCGTGGCATCCCCGAGAAGAACGCTGTGTGCCATCGCGGCGGCTGGATCAAGTCGGCGGCCAATTCCTTCGAAATCCGCGGCAAGAAGCTGGGTATCGTCGGCTACGGCTCGATCGGCACCCAGCTCTCGGTGCTGGCCGAAGCGCTGGGCATGCAGGTCTACTTCTACGACGTGGTCACCAAGCTGCCGCTGGGCAACGCGCAGCAGGTCGGCAGCCTGCACGAGCTGCTGGGCCTGGCCGACATCGTTTCCCTGCACGTTCCCGAGCTGCCGTCCACCCAGTGGATGATCGGCGAGAAGGAAATCCGCGCCATGAAGAAGGGCGCCATCCTGCTCAACGCCTCGCGCGGCACCGTGGTGGAAATCGAGCCGCTGGCCCAGGCCATCAAGGACGAGCACCTGATCGGCGCCGCCATCGACGTGTTCCCGGTCGAGCCGCGTTCCAACAACGAAGAGTTCATGAGCCCGCTGCGTGGCCTGGATCGCGTGATCCTGACCCCGCACATCGGCGGCTCCACCGCCGAGGCGCAGGCCAACATCGGCCTGGAAGTGGCCGAGAAGCTGGTGAAGTACAGCGACAACGGCACCTCGGTGTCCTCGGTGAACTTCCCGGAAGTGGCCCTGCCGTCGCACCCGGGCAAGCACCGCCTGCTGCACATCCACAAGAACATCCCGGGTGTGATGAGCGCCATCAACCGCGTGTTCGCGGAAAACGGCATCAACATCTCCGGCCAGTTCCTGCAGACCAACGAGTCGGTGGGCTACGTGGTGATCGATGTCGACGCCGCCTACTCCGACCTGGCCCTGCAGAAACTGCACGAAGTGGAAGGCACCATCCGCGCCCGCGTGCTGTTCTAAGCGCCGGCTTCGGGAGGTGAAAAAGGGAGGCTTCGGCCTCCCTTTTTCGTTGCGGTCTTTCCCTCTTTTTGGGGAGCGGACTTGTCCGCGAGCTTCGGTGTGGCCTGCACGAAAAGCTCGCGAATGAATTCGCTCCCACAGGGCGGTGGTCCCTACGTCTGCTCCAGATCGCGCAGCGCCTCGGCGGCGGCGTCCAGCTCGTTCTCGTTGAACACCTGCACGCCGGCCTGGCGCAGCGCGGCGGCAGTCACGCCTTCGCCGTCGATCAGCGTGCCGCTGAAGCTGCCGTCGTAGTTCTGCCGGTTGCCGCAGGACGGGCTGCGCGCCTTGAGGATGGCCAGGCGGATGTGTTGCTCGCGCACCAGGCGCAGCGCGGCCTCGGCGCCAGCGCGAAAGGCATCGCTGACGTCCAGCCCATGCACGGTGATGACCGGTGCACGGCCGGCCAGCACCTGGCGACCGGCGCCGCCGGGGATTTCCGCCGGCGGGCGGGGCGTGGGCAGGCCGCCGGCCGTTTCCGGGCACAACGAGACCAGCCGGCCTTCCGCCTGCCACTGGCGCAGGCGCTCGAACGGGCCATGGCTGCCGCCGTCGTAGCGCACGGGCTGACCGAGCAGGCAGGCGCTGACCAGGATGCGTTCCATGGCGTTCAGATCCGCCGGCGAATCCAGCCGGTCAGTGCCAGGCGCTGGCGGCGGGCGGGCAGGACCTCGTGCGGAATCCGGTCGGACATGAAGCAGACCAGCGTGCCGCCCTCCGGCAGGATGTCGCGCTCGCCCTCGGGCAGGTACATGCGCAGCTGCCCGCCGTCGGCCTCGCACCAGTCGGGGTCGTTCAGGTAGACCACCACCGTCACGGTGCGCCGGTCGTCATCGCGGAAGCGGTCCAGGTGGCGCTGATAGAAGCCGCCCGGCGCATAGACGGCGAAATGACTTTCCAGATCCTCCAGACCGAGGAACAGCTCGCGATTCAGGGTCAGGCGTAACGCATCGATGGCTGCCAGGTATTCGTCGCAGGCCGCCGACTGACCCGGCTCCAGCCAGAGGATCGAGTCGCTGCGGATGGACTCGTTGATCAGCTTGCCGTCGCCGCGACCGATTGCGGCGGGCAGCAGTTCGCCGGCCGCATGGCGGGCGCGGCACTCTGTGGCCAGTTGGAGGGTCAGAGAGTTCGCAAGGAAGTGGGGCTGCACTGACCAGCCACGCGCGACCAGATCATCGATGATATTCGCCAGCACGGGAGTCCCCAGGGGTGTCAGAGGCGCGCATTCTATGCCTGCGCGGGGGGGCGCTGAAAAGTACTTTTTGCGGCGCTCGACAGCCGTGATTTTCCTTCTGAAAATGCGCGCTTTCGCGCGTCTGCCTGGAGTTTTCATGCCCGCGTTCATCTGCCTGCTTCTTGCCCTCCTCAGCCTGCCGGTCGTGGCCGAGGCGGAGCCGCACGTGCGACTGTTCCAGGCCGCCGGGTGGCCGCAGCAGCGCGAGCATTTCCATGCCGCGCTGCGCCAGGCCCAGCAGCGCTATCGCGACACGTTGCCGGCCGGTGTCTTTCAGACGCTGGTGGCCAACAGCAACCAGCGTTTTCAGCCCCAGGGAATGGACGAGCGGGCGCTGGAGACGCTGCGCACGCGACTGACTGATCCCGCTCCGGCGCTGGGCTTCTTCGAGTCACCCCTGGGACGCAAGGTGGTGGCCGCCGAAGTTCAGGCCAGCAGTCCGGCCAGCCTGAACCGGGCACCGCAGGCGCTGCCGCTGAGCGAGCCGCGGCGTGCCACCCTGCGGCGCCTGGCGGATGCGCTGCCGGCGAGCGAG
>NZ_JBOY01000002.1:0-39396 GCF_000647775.1 Pseudomonas sp. RL
CCTCGGCATCCAGCTGGCCCAGGTCGTCGGTGGACTGCGGATCGCTCCAGCGCCGCGCCAGCACCGCCTGCGTGCGCCGCTCCTCCAGCGGCGCGTCGTCGAGAAAGGCGTAGGGCCGCGCGCTGAGCACCTCGGCGGCCAGGGGCGAGGGCTCCGGCAGGTCGCGCTGCAGCAGACGCACCTCGCCGGCCTCCATGCGGCGCAGCAGGGCCAGCCAGCCTTCGCTGTCCATGGCTTCGTGCAGGCAGTCCTCCAGGGTCTGCGCCACCAGCGGATGGTCGGGAATCTCGCGCTCGCCGACGATGTTTTCCAGGCAGGCCACCTGATCGGGGAATACCGTGGCCAGCAGATCTTCGCTGCGCATGCGCTGAATCTGCGGCGCCACCTTGCGCCCGCCGCTCATGCGCGGCAGGGCCAAGGCGACCCCGGCCACCCAGCGCCAGCGCACGCCGAACAGCGGCGCGTCGAGCAGCGCCTGGATCAGCACCTGCTCGGCGCTCGCCGGACGCAGGTAGCGCCAGACCTCGTCGAGGGGAAAGCTGTGGCTGGTGGACAGCGAGAGGATGATGGCGTCCTCGGTGGCCGCCGCCTGCAGCTCGAAGTTGAAGGTGCGGCAGAAGCGCTTGCGCAGCGCCAGCCCCCAGGCGCGGTTGATGCGACTGCCAAACGGCGAATGGATGATCAGCTGCGTGCCGCCGGATTCGTCGAAGAAGCGCTCCATCACCAGACAGTGCTGCGTGGGCAGCGCGCCCAGCGCGGACTGGGCGCGGGCCAGGTAGTCGACGATCTGCTCGGCGGCGGCCAGCGGCAGGCCGAGCTCGTCGGTGAGCCAGGCGATGGCCGGCGCCAGGCGGTCGGGTGCGTACCTCTCCACCAATGGCGCCCCACCAACGCCTGCGGCGACCAACGCTGCGTTTTTGACCGCCCTACCGGGCTGCACGCCCTGCGTAGGGTGGACAACGTTTTCCTTGTCCACCGAGGGCGCCCCGCCGAGGGCATTGGGGATCAGCCGCCGCTCCACCTCCCCACGCAACCGCGCCACGGCGGCGGACAGCGCGTCGCTGCGCCCCGGCGCCTCGCCGAGCCAGAAGGGAATGTTCGGTGGCTGGCCGTGGGCGTCCTCCACCCGCACCCGCCCGGGCTCGATGCGCAGGATGCGGTAGGACTGGTTGCCGAGCTGGAACACGTCGCCGGCCAGGCTTTCCACCGCGAAGTCCTCGTTCACCGTGCCGATGTTCAGCGCCTGGGGTTCGAGCAGCACCGCGTAATCGGCGGTTTCCGGGATGGTGCCGCCGCTGGTCAGCGCGGTCAGTTGTGCGCCGCGCCGCCCGCGCAGGCTGCCGGTCACCGCGTCGCGGTGCAGGTAGGCGCGATGCGCGCCGTGACGGCGGGTGTAGCCCTCGGCGAGCATGCGCAGCAGCGCCTGATACTGCTCATCGGTCAGCTCAGCATAGGGTTCGGCGCGGCGGATCAGCGCCAGCAGCGCCTCCTCGTGCCATTCCTGGCAGGCCACTTCGGCGACGATCTGCTGGGCCAGCACGTCCAGCGGCGCGCGCGGGATATGCAGCAGGTCCAGCTCGCCCCGCCGCACCGCATCGAGCAGTGCGGCGCATTCGATCAGCTCGTCCCGGGAGGTGGGAAAGATGCGTCCGCTGGACACGCCGCCCACCTGGTGACCGGCGCGGCCGATGCGCTGCAGGAAGGCGCCGATGGAACGCGGCGAACCGATCTGGCAGACCCGCTGCACATCACCGATGTCGATGCCCAGCTCCAGCGAGGCGGTCGCCACCAGCACGCGCAGCTCGCCCGCCTTCAACCGCCGCTCGGCCTGCAGGCGCTGTTCCCTGGCCAGGCTGCCGTGGTGCGCGGCCACCGCCGCCTCGCCGAGGCGCTCGGACAGATGCCGCGCCACCCGTTCGGCCAGCCGCCGGGTGTTGACGAACACCAGCGTGGTGCGTCGCTCGCGCGCCAGTTCGGCGAGCCGGTCGTAGACCAGTTCCCAGGCCTCGTTGCTCATCACCGCCTCGAGCGGCACCGGCGGCACTTCCAGGGCCAGGTCCAGGGCACGGCGGTGGCCGATGTCGACGACCGCGCAGTCCTGGCCCCCGGTGAGGAAGCGCGCCACCGCCGACAACGGTTTCTGCGTCGCGGACAGGCCGATGCGCACCAGCGGCCAGGCGCACAGCGCCTGCAGGCGCTCCAGGCTCAAGGCCAGATGGCTGCCGCGCTTGTTACCGGCCACCGCGTGGATTTCGTCGACGATCACGCTGCGCGCGCCGGCGAGCATGGCCCGTCCGGAAGGCGAGCCGAGCAGCACATACAGCGATTCGGGCGTGGTCACCAGGATGTGCGGCGCGCGCTTGCGCAGCGCCGCGCGCTCGGCCTGCGGCGTGTCGCCGGTGCGCACCGCCGTGCGGATCTCCACCGGCGGCAGGCCCAGGCGCTGCAGTTCCTCGGCGATGCCGGCCAGCGGCAGCTCCAGGTTGAGGTGGATGTCGTTGGACAGCGCCTTGAGCGGCGAGACGTAGACCACCTGGGTGGTCTCGCCAAGCGACCCGGCGAGCCCTTGGCGCAGAAGGTCGTCCAGCGCGGCGAGAAAGGCGGTGAGCGTCTTGCCCGAACCGGTGGGCGCCGCCACCAGGGTGGAGCGCCCGGCGCGAATGCTCGGCCAGGCCGCGGTCTGCGCCGGGGTCGGCGCGGCGAAGGCGCGCCGGAACCAGCCCTGCACGGCGGGGTGGAAGGCGGCCAGCGGGTCATGGTCGGCGGCGCGGTTCATGCCGGCACTATGGAACGGGCAGGGAAAGCACTCAAGCGTTGGCGGTCGGCGAGCCAACGAAGAGACCTTCAAAGCCAACGGAGCGCCCGGCAGGAGCATTTTCATGCAGCAAGGCGTTGACACGGGGCATTTCGCCCGAAGGCCCACGATGGCACTATGCCGCGAGCTTGAAACGCTTGAGTTAGAGGGCCGCGGGTCTCGATCACGTCCGACGCGTGTGCGCCTACCGATCCCAACGAAATTCCCAGAGAAAACCGATGTACACAACGCTAGTGAAGTATCTGAGCCCGCTTGCCCTTCTGCTGGCCTGTTTCGCCCCGTCGCCCAGGCGGCGCCGCTGGACATCCAGATCCTCAGCGCCACCATCCGCGACCAGAAAATCGAAGGGGCCTCGCTGATCCTGCAGAAGAACGGCGAGCAGTCGGTGACGGCAGTGACCAACGCCCGCGGCGAGGCCACCCTGAACCCGGCGTTCGACGCCAGCGACAGCCTGCTGATCGTCAAGAAGCCCGGCTATTCCGACCTGGTGGTCAAGTGCCCCTGTGACGGCATGACCTACGCGATCAGCCCGGTGATGCAAAACCTCGACGGCATGCGCATCGTCCTCAACTGGGGCCGCTATCCCGAAGACCTGGATTCCCACCTGCTGTTCCCCGGCAACCACGTCTGTTTCAGCAACATGCGCGGCCGCGATGCCCTGCTGGATGTCGACGACACCACCAGCTACGGCCCGGAGACCATCACCATCGAGCGCAAGCACGACGGCTCGCGCTACGTCTATGCGGTGCACAACTTCAGCGACCGCGCGCGGATGAACAGCAACCGGCTGTCCGAGAGCAACGCCAAGGTGTTCGTCTATGTCGGCCAAACGCTGATCAAGACCTACTACGTACCGCGCAACCAGGTGGGCAACCTGTGGACCGTGTTTGCGGTCACCGAGTCGGGCGACATCGAGGATTTCAATACCCTCAAGAACGTCTCCAGCCTGGAGCGGCTGAGCACCTCGGAGTTCGGCAATGTGGTGGGCACCCTGGTCAGCCGGCGCACCGACTACGGCGCCGACCGGCTGCAGCGCGCCAAAGGGCTGAATCGCCAGGGCGAGCAGGCCTACCACGCTGGCCAGTACGACGAAGCGATCCGTCTCTACCGGGCAGCCATCGACGAGGATGCCAATTACGGCCAGGCCTACAGCAACCTGGGCCTGGCCTTCCAGAAGGCCAACCGCGTGGCCGAGGCCCTGTGGGCCAACCGCAAGGCCATCGCCCTGGCCAGCGGCGCCTCGGCGCCCACCGTGCGCGCCAGCTCGCATTACAACAACGGCCGCATCTACGAGACTGCCGGGCAATGGTCCGACGCGCTGCGCGAGTACCGCTACGCCCGCGACCAGAAGGCCAATGCGGTCTATGACCGGGCCATCGAGCGCATGCTGCAGAACGGCGCGCGCTGATGGCGCGGCGCGCGGCCTGGCCCCTCGGCCTGGCCATCGCCCTGCTGGCTGGACTGGCCTGGGCCGGCAGCGCCGCCCAGGCGGCCGGCCCGGCCGACGTCGCCACGCTCGACCTGCGCACCTGGGTCGAGCCGCTGGACACGCCGGCCGGCTTCGACCGCGCCTCGCGCGCCGCCCTGCTGGTCTACGCCAGCACGATGCACGGCCTGCCGCCACGCGACGAGGCCCAGCTGCTGGCGCACCTGCGCATCAAGCGCCTGAATCAGGCCTCGCTCGATCAGTGGCTGGAAGCGGAGCGGGCGCGCGCCTGGCGCAACTACCAGTTGGCCAGCGCCGACTGCCGGGCCGGCGACTGGAGCTGCGTCGGCCCGCTCGACGACTTCGCCACGCTCGGAGAGGCGGCGCAGAACGCGCTGGCCGGGCTCGGCGGCGGGCTGGCCACCTGGCATAGCCAGTTGACGGCGTTCAGCCAGGCCTACCTGACGGAACAGATGCGCCTCGCCGCGCTGTTCCCCACGGTCAGCAGCGAAATCGCCACCTTCGGCCGCCACGAGTGGTCCGGCGACGAACTGGACGACCGCCAGTTCTTCCTGACCTTCGATGACGGGCCCGGCGCCCACACTGAAGCCACGCGAGCCATGCTGGCGCGGCACGGGCGCAACGCGACCTTCTTCGTGCTCGGCGAGAACTTGCAAGCGCGTCTGAGCAGAGACGGCGGCGAGGCGCTGGATCGCCTGTATGCCGGCCAGTGCGTGGCCTCCCATGGCTGGGAGCATCGCTCGCACGCCCGCTGGGACGGCTGGCAGGACTCGGTCCTCACCAGCCGCGCGCTGCTGCACAGCACGCTGCCAGATTCCACGCTCCTGCCGCTGTTCCGCCCGCCGTATGGCCAGCGCACGGCGGACAGCGGCACCTTTTTCACGGCCCAGGGCATCCAAGTGGCGCTGTGGAACCTCGATTCCCAGGACTGGCAGCGCGCGCTCGACGCCGAGGCCATCGGCCAGCGCATGCTGGGGCTGATGCTGATAAAACGCCGTGGCGTGCTGCTGTTTCATGACGTGCATGGCAAGGCAAGCGCTGCCCTGCCCGGGGTATTCGCCGCACTCGGCGACGCCGTATCCTGGCCGGATTGCCGCGAGCTGGCGGCCCGGCACTGAGCGCTGCTCCGGTCGCTGCGCTCGCCATTTACCGTATGCGGCCTAACCTGATCAGCTCCATGTACCGATAGGAGAATCAGACATGACCTATGTCGATGGCTTCGTGGCGGCCGTGCCGACCGCCAACCGGGAGTAATACCAGCACCACGCACAGATCGCCGCGCAGGTGTTCAAGGAGCATGGAGCGCTCAAGGTGGTCGAGTGCTGGGGCGACGATGTGCCGGAGGGCAAGCTGACGTCCTTTCCGATGGCCGTGCAGCGCACTCCGGAGGAAACGGTGGTGTTTTCCTGGATTCTCTGGCCGTCGAAGAGCGTGCGCGATGCCGCTCACCAGAAGGTGATGAGCGATCCACGCCTGGCTCCGGAAACCAATCCGATGCCCTATGACGGCAAGCGCCTGATCTTCGGCGGTTTCGAGATGATCCTCGATCAGTAGCCCTTGAAGTCGATCAGGTAGTCACGCACCTTCTCGGCCACCAGCCGCGCACCCTTCTCGTTGAGGTGGATGCGGTCATCACGCAGCGAGCGGGGCACGATGCCGTGCCGGTAGTCCGCGACATCGCCGGGGTCCCGGGGGTCGTAGCTTTCCACCAGCAGTTGCCAGATATCCAGGAAGTTGTTCGGGAAGGCCTCGCGCAACCCGTCGCGGATGGCGACGAAGTCCGCGTAGTGTCGGCCGCCGATGTATTCGTGGGCGAAATCGGCATTCGGCGGCGGCATGACCAGGAAGCGCTTGTGCAGGGGCTTGAGGAACTCGACCATGGCGCGCACGTCGGAAATGACCTGCTGCGGTTCGTCGTAGTTGTTGCGCCCCGCCCAGATCACGGCGATCTCGTGGTCGGTGTCGCCGATATCCATCAGAAACGGCAGGGCGACCGGCGCGTCCACGGCATCCCCCGCCTGGGCACGGGTGAAGGTGTAGGCCGTGTCGGAGTGGCGACGCAGCACGCCGCGCACGCCGCCCAGCGTGCCTTCGAGCTGCTGCCGGCCGTACTGGGTCATGGGTACCACGGTGAACTCCGCGACGTCCACCGTGCCGCTGCTGGGTATCTTGCCGCCGGTCAGCTTCACGTAGGTCGGCCGGCCTCCCTGGCGGGCGGCGATCTGCGCGCTGGTGTTGCCGCCCACGCCACGGTTGGTGACCGTGCGCCCGGTCAGCTTGGCCAGGAAGTGCGGGTAGCTGGAGGTGGTCAGCGAGTCCCCCCAGCAGACGATGGAGGGCAGGCCATGCAGCCACTTCACGTCCGTTCCAGGGGCTTGGACGGCGTCTCCACGCACGCTCAGCGCCCAGACAAGCAGTGTCAGGCCGGCCAGTGTTCGCATGGCATTTCTCCCTGTGGTGGCATCGTCCTTGGCGGTCGGCCGAATGCACGACCGTGGCAGGGTCTAGACGCGATTCGACCGTCTGTCAAAAAGCCGCTCGCTTCTCAGCCGCCGTCTGCTTGACTGGGCTGCGGACCTGGGAAAGGGCCCGTGTGCTCGACGGTGGTCGGGCGCTCTATCGAAAGGGATTTCCGCATGACATCTGCTCACACGGCCTCGGCCGACAAGCTGGACAGCATCCAGCTGCTGCGCGCGATCGCGGCGACCGCCGTGGTCGTCTACCACATACCGCTGTTCCGGGAAGGCGCCTGGGGCGTGGACATCTTCTTCGTCATCAGCGGCTTCATCATGGCCCTGGTCACCGAGAGGTCGACGCGTCATTTCTTCGCCAAGCGCGTCATCCGGGTGGTGCCGCTCTACTGGCTGGGGACCTTCGGGGTCTTCGGCGTTGCCCTGCTGCTGCCCGACCTGCTGGACAACACCACGGCCGATGTCGCCGGGCTGCTCAAGTCGCTGCTGTTCATTCCCTACCTGAAGGGCGATAGCGTGCAGCCCCTGTTGTTCCTGGGCTGGACGCTGAACTTCGAGATGTTCTTCTACGCGGTGTTCGCCCTGGCCATGGCGATCAGCCACCGGCATCGCCTGCTGATCGCCTCGGGCCTGCTGCTGGGCCTGGTGCTGCTGGGCGCGCTGGTGCGCTTCGAGTCGGTGGTGCTGGCGTTCTACACCAATGAAATCCTGCTGGAGTTCGTGCTGGGCATGGGTTGCTACGCCTTCTACAGGCACACCGCCGCCTGGCGGACAGCGGGGATTGCGCGCCAGACCCGCACGGCACTCATCGTCATGGGTGTGGCCTGCATCGTCTGCCTGCCCTTCAGCGGTCTGCTCTATCCCTGGCTGGGGCGCAGCGGCAGCTGGGGCATTCCCGCCGCGCTGGCCTTCCTGGCGCTGGTGCATGGCCTGGCAGGTCGCCAACTGCCCCCGCGGGTGGTGCTGATCGGCGATGCCAGTTTTTCGCTGTACCTGTTTCACCCCTACGTGATGAAGGTGTTCAACAAGGTCTTCCACGTCTTCGACGCGCCGGGGCCGCTGGCCTTCGTGATGGCGCCACTGACCATCGGCCTGTGCCTGCTGGTAGCGGTCGGCATCTACCGGTTCGTGGAACAACCGATGACCGACTGGCTGCGCAGCAAGTTGTTGACGCCCCGTTCGCACGCCATCGGCACGCCGCTGCCGGGACGTTGAAGGGCGCCCGACGACGCCCCTCGCCCCACCTCAGACCAGCGGCTCGCCGACATGCAGGAGCTTCATGCTGTTGGTGCCGCCAATGGTGTGGTAGGTGTCGCCCTTGGTCAGGATCACCCAATCACCGCGTTCCACCACGCCGCGCTTCAGCAGCTCGTCCACCGCCGCCTGGCTGACCTTGTCCAGGGCGTGCTCGGCCATGTCGAACGGCACGGTTTCCACGCCGCGGAACAGCGCCACGCGCGCCTGGGTCTCGCGGTGACGGGTGAAGGCGTAGATCGGCACCGAAGACCGGATGCGCGACATGATCAGCGGCGTGAAGCCGCTCTCGGTGAGGCTGATGATGGCCTTCACGCCCGGAAAGTGGTTGGCGGTATACATGGCCGCCAGGGCGATGCTTTCGTCGCAACGGCCGAACTTCTGCCCCAGGCGGTGGCTGGACTTCTGGCTGGTGGGATGCTTTTCCGCACCCAGGCAGATACGCGCCATGGCCTTCACTGCCTCCACCGGGTAATCGCCGGCGGCGCTTTCCGCCGAGAGCATCACCGCGTCGGTGTAGTCCAGCACGGCGTTGGCCACGTCGGATACCTCCGCACGGGTCGGCATCGGGCTGTGGATCATCGACTCCATCATCTGCGTGGCAGTGATGACCGCCTTGTTGTAGCGACGGGCGTGCAGAATGATCTTCTTCTGGATGCCGACCAGCTCGGCGTCGCCGATCTCCACACCCAGGTCGCCACGGGCCACCATCACGGCATCGGAGGCGCGGATCAGGCCGTCCAGCGCTTCATCGTCGGCCACCGCCTCGGCGCGTTCGATCTTGGCCACCAGCCAGGCCTTGCTGCCCGCCTCGTCGCGCAGGCGGCGCGCCAGTTCCATGTCGGCGGCGTCGCGCGGGAAGGACACCGCCAGGTAGTCCAGCTCCATTTCCGCAGCCAGCTTGATGTCGGCCTTGTCCTTGGCGGTCAACGCCGGCGCCGTCAGACCGCCGCCGCGGCGGTTGATGCCCTTGTGGTCGGACAGCGGGCCGCCGATCAGCACGGTGCACAGCAGTTCGTCGGCGGTGGTGGCGTCGACGCGCATCACCACGCGGCCGTCATCCAGCAACAGCTCGTCACCGACGCCGCAGTCCTTGATCAGGTCCGGGTAGTCGATGCCGACCACCTCCTGGGTGCCGGCGTCGCGCGGATGGGTGACGGAAAAGCGGAAGCTATCGCCTTCCTTCAGCTCGATGCGCTTGTTGGCGAACTTGGCGATACGGATCTTCGGCCCCTGCAGGTCGCCGAGCAGCGCCACGAAGCGGCCATGCTTGGCGGCCAGCTCGCGCACCAGGCGGGCGCGGGCCTTGTGCTCGTCCGGCGAACCGTGGGAGAAGTTCAGCCGGGCCACGTTGAGCCCGGCGAGGATCAGCTGCTCGAGTACTTCGGGACTGCTGCTGGCCGGGCCCAGGGTGGCGACGATCTTTGTGCGACGGGACGACATGCGGGGGACTCCTTGATTCGGTCTGCCCCGAGGCTACTACGCCCGTCGCCTGTAGTCATGTTTGGTCGGAACTACCGAATCCCTGCGGCTTGACCACCAGCAGATCGCAGCGCACGGCCTCGAGGATGCGCTCGGCGGTATTGCCGATCAGCGCGTTGTCCAGGTGGCCCCGGGCAATCGCCCCCATCAGCAGCAGATCGATGTCCTGCTCCTCGACAAAACGCGGCACGGCCTGCTCGGCGAAGCCCTCGACCAGGTGCCCCTGCCCTTCCGCGCCGGTATAACCGGCCAGCAGGCGGTCGAAGGCCTGGCGGTGCTGCTCGCCGTACTTGCGGCAGTAACTGTCGTAATCGGCCACCAGTTCGGCATCGAACACCATGGTGCGCGGCAGTGGTGCGTAGGCATGCACGTAGCTGGCCTGCAGCTGAAGCGACTCCGCCAGCTCACGGGAAATGGCCAGCAACTGGTGATCCAGGGCGGCGGGCTTGTCGGCCGAATGCAGCGGATCGACCGCGGCGCACAGGCGCTTGGGTTGCCACTCGCGCGCGCCGGCCAGCCACAGCGGGCAGGGGCACTTGCGGATCAGCTGCCAACTGTTGCTGGTGAACAACAGGCGCTGCAGCAGGCTGTGCTGATAGGCGTTGCGGAACAGGATGTCGGGCTTGAGCTCGTCCACACGGGCCAGAATCATCTTGTACAAGGGCCGTCCCCAGCGCGTTTCGCAGGTAACCGTCAGGCCCTCGGCGCGGAGCGGCTCGGCCAGTTGCTCCAGCCAGGCGCGCCGTTGCTCGAGCAGACCATCACGTGCGTGCTGCAGGCGCGGTCCGTCCAGCAGACCACCTTCGAGTGCGGACTGATGCTCGCAGAGCAGCAGTTCCAGTGCCGCCCCGTTGCGGCGGGCGACCCAGGCAGCACGCTGCAGGGCGGGCTGGGCTTCCTGGGTGGGGTCGATGACGACCAGCAGTTGGCGGATCTTCATTGCGGCTCCTTGAAGGTTGGCTGTGGAGCCATTGCAGCACAGTTCGCCGCCACCGGCTTGACTTGCATCAGGCCGCCGGGCTGTTCAGCACCCGGTCCAGGTGGCGGGCCGCCTTGTCGGCCAGTTCGCCGTTCGGGTATTGCACCAGCAGGCGGCGCAGATAGTTGATGGCCTTGTCGCGGTCGGCGCGGGGGTTGTCCGCCGCCATGTACATCAACCCCAGCTGGTAGAGCGCCTTCTCCTTGATCGAGGCTGCCACGCCTGGATCGCGCAGAGCCAGCAGATACAGCTCCTCGGCTTCGGCCACGCGATTCTTGAGCACCGCGCGGCGCGACAGCAGGGTCATGTCCTGATCCAGGCTGGGCTTGTTGAGATCCAGATCGGCCCCGGGCTTCCAGTCAGCCAGCAGCTCGCGGGCATTCTTCTGCAGCGGCTCGTCGACCCGGCCGCGCAGCGCCATCAACCGTTCGGCGGCGCGCTCGGCGGCGCGGGTGGCGGGGAATTCATCGAGCACGCGATTGAGGTAAAGCTGTGCGGTGGCATCGTCGCGCTGGTCGTTGTAGCGGCTCATGTAGATGAGGCCGATCTGGTAGAGGGCGATGGCGCGCACCTCGTCGCTCAGGCCGCGGTCCCGGTAACCCGAGAGGTAGAGCTGCTCGGCCTGCGGACTGTGGGCGTCGCGGATGGCCAGGGCGCTGTAGGTCAACAGGTCGCCCTCCTCTTCCACCGCCGCGGCCATGCGCTTGCTCTTCAGGGTCTTGTACTCGACCACTTCGTGGGTGGCCACATGGGCCACGAACAGCGGAGTGGTCGGCGAGCAGCCTGCGAGAAACAGCAGCAGGAGTAGAGCGGAAGACAGGCGGCGCATGGGCATTCCTTGGCAGATGCGTAGGCGCCTGAGTCTAGCAATGCCGCTCGTCGGGCGGGCGGGCGCGGACCTCACACCCAACGGAGGTTGTGGGCAAAAAGCCGCGCGATTCGATTGAAGAAATCGGGGGTACTGTCGATATGATGGCAAAGCAAAGGAGATACCCTCATGAAACTCCCCCTCATCCTGCTGGCGGCGAGCCTGGCCGTCGCCGGTTGCAGCACCCGCGCCAACCTGGACAAGCACCTGAACTCCGCCTATCGCGCCTACGACGATGGCAACTGCGAGAAAGTGATGCTGGAGCTGTCGCTGGCCGAGCGCGCCAGCCGTTCGCGCGTCTACATGCAGCCGGAGATTTCCATGCTGCGCGGTCAGTGCCTGGAGCGGCAGAGCCTGTTCGTGGACGCCACCCAGACCTACCTGTTCATCATCAATCGCTTCCCGTTGAGCGAATACTCCTACCGTGCCAAGGCCCGCCTGGAAACCCTGCGCCAGCTCGGCCACTTCGATCCGGAGAAAACCGTCGGCGCCCGCTGATTGACGACAAATGTCGCACCCCGGCGCCTGCACTGGAGATCGACGCCGATAGCGGCTAATCTCCGCTCCTTGAATACACCTTGAATCCATGCGGAAGGGGCCTGCACTGCTGGCCCATTCCTCGCAGGGTCGCGGTTCGGTGTTCCTGGTAACTGGAGGTACGAGTGCCCGAGTTGGAGAAGTCGAGCCAAGCGCGTGTCAGCCACGACCAGGCTGTGCCCGGCGTCGGGCGTCGGCGCATTCAGCGCCAGCAATTGCCCTATTACCTCAAGGTCTACAACCGGATCACCGACAAGCCGCTGGGCTACCTCGGCAACCTGTCGTGCGAGGGGCTGATGCTGATCAGCCAGTGGCCGCTGCTGGTCGGCGCGCGCTTCGACATGCGCCTGAAGATTCCCGGCGCCGAGGGCGTCTGGCGACCCATCGACTTCCACGCCACCTGCCAGTGGACCCGAGAAGACGTCACCCCGGGCAGCTACGACTCCGGCTTCCATCTCGAGTCGCCACCGGCGGAGTTTCTCGAGCTGGTTGAAGCCCTGCGCGACTACTTCGCCTTCACCGGCCATAAGCCCGCTCACTGAAAAAAGCCTCTAAACTCGCGGCCTCGCAACAGGAGGCCACCGTGACCCCGAGCATTTTCTGGTACGACTACGAAACCACCGGGACCGATCCGCGCCGCGATCGCCCGCTGCAGGTCGCCGGCCTGCGCACGGATGAAGCGCTCAACATCATTGGCGAACCGGTCAACCTCTACTGCCGTCCGGCCGACGACATCCTTCCTCACCCGGCCGCCTGCCTGATCACCGGCATCCACCCGCGGACCCTGCTCGACCAGGGCCAGGACGAAGCCGAATTCTTCACCCTCCTGCACGCCGAGCTGGCGCGCCCCGGGACCTGCGGCGCCGGCTACAACTCGCTGCGCTTCGACGACGAGTTCACCCGCTACGGGCTGTATCGCAACTTCTTCGACCCCTATGCCCGCGAATGGCAGGGCGGCAATAGCCGCTGGGACCTGATCGACCTGGTGCGCGCCGCCTATGCGCTGCGTCCGGAAGGCATTGTCTGGCCGCAACAGGACGGCCGTGTCAGCCTGCGCCTGGAGCTGCTCACCCAGGCCAACGGCATTGACCACGGCCAGGCCCACGATGCGCTGTCCGACGTCACGGCGACCATTGGCCTGGCACGCCTGCTGCGCGAGCGGCAACCGCGCCTCTACGAGTACCTGTACCAGTTGCGCAGCAAGCATCAGGTGATGGAGCGGGTGCGCCTGCTGCAACCCCTTGTGCACATTTCCGGGCGCTTCGCCGCCGAGCGCCATTACCTGGCGGTGGCGCTGCCGCTGGCCTGGCATCCGCGCAACCGCAACGCACTGATCGTCTGCGACCTGCAGGCCGATCCCGCGCCCTTGCTGGAACTGGATGCCGAGACCCTGCGCGAGCGGCTGTACACCCGACGCGACAATCTGGCCGACGACCAACTGCCCGCCCCGCTCAAGCTGGTGCATATCAACAAGTGTCCGGTGCTGGCGCCGCTGAACGTGCTGCGCGGCGAGGACCGCGAGCGCCTCGGGCTGGATCTGGAGCTGTGCCAGCGGCGCGCCATGCTGCTGCGGGACCAGGCCACACAATGGCGTGACAAGCTGGCCGCGCTATATGCCGAGGAAACCTTCGCCGGTAATGGACAGGATGACCCCGAGCAACAGCTGTACGGCGGTTTCCTCGGCGAACGTGATCGCCGCCTGTGCGAGCAGGTGCGCCTCAGTGAGCCGCAGGCGCTGGCCAGGGAGGCCTGGTCCTTCGACGACCCGCGCCTGCCGGAGCTGCTGTTCCGTTATCGGGCGCGCAATCTTCCAGACAGCCTGACGGCAGAGGAACGGCTGCGCTGGCAGGCGTTCTGCCGCGAGCGACTGCTCGATCCGGCACGCGGCGCGCCCAACACCCTGGCGACCTTCGAGCAGGAACTGAACGCCCAGCTGGCTGGCGCCGACGGCGCCAAACGCGCACTGCTGCTGGACTGGCAGGCATATGCCGGGGAGCTGGCCCGGCGGCTGGGCTGCGTCACGCCTGAACTGTAGGGCGGTCAACGGCCGCCGCCAGCGGGCCACGGCGCGGTCGCCATGGTGGACAAGGAAAGCGTTGTCCGGGGCCTACGCCCCTCAGCGGCCGTCGATCTGCCGCTGCAGGGTCTGGATCTGCGTTTGCAGGGTGGTGATGTTGCGCGTCACCTGGGCGCGGAAGGTGTCGAACTCGGTGGTGCCGGTACCGCTTGGCAGACCCGCCACTTCGCTGCGCAGCACCAGCAGGTCCTGCTCCAGGCGCTTGAGGGTCGGACCGGCATTGAGCTTCTTCAGCGCCTGAACGTCGTTGGTAAGGGTCTTGAGTACCTTGTCCAGCGCCAGCAACGCCTCGACCTGCTTGCCTTGTTCGCTGCGAATCTTGCCCAGCTGCTCGGGCACGCCCTTCAGCGCGGCCAGCTCGCTCCCCTGGGCCTTGATGCGCTCATCAAGCTTGCCGGCAGCGGCCAGCTGGGCCTTGATCTCGCCCTCCAGGGCATCCAGGCGCTTGTCCTGCTTGGCTTCCTGCACGCGGATCTGCCGGCTGAGCGCTTCCAGCTTGCCCTCCATCTGGCGCAGCTGCCGCTGCAGGCTTTCCGTGCCGGCGCTGATGCTGCTTTCCGTGGCGACCACCTTGCCACTGATGTCCTGGATGCGCCCGGCCGCCTCCTCGCTGATGCGCGCGAAGCTCTCCTGAGTGGCCACCAGTTGCTGCGACATCAGGCTCAGCTGTTTGTAGCTCCACCAGGCCAGACCGGCCAGGGCAATCAGCGCCGCCAGCAGCAGTGCCCAGACCAGTCCACCGGCCAGGCCGCGCGCAGGCGTCTCGGCCACCGCTCGACTTTCCCGCCGCGGCTCGGCGAGCGCCGGGGAAACCGTGTCTCGGTCACGGGGCTCGACGCTCAGGCTGGGCAGATCGTCGATTTCATCAAAGGCATCGTTACGCATGGTGTGCTCTTGGAAACGTAGGGGCGCAAACGGCGAAAGTATAACCACGCCAACCTGCAACCGGCAGCCCGCACCACGCGATTGCCTGCGCGCACCAGCCCGGTGCGCGCAGGACCCGGCGCACGCCACGCAAACCCGCCGGGCGTGCTGCCGAACGGACTGGTATGCCGCTTGCTTCTGCCGGGAGAGCTGCAGTTCCCCGCACGCCGGCGTCAGGAGACTCTATGGAGATGAACAAGGCCCTCATCGACTGCATGCAACTGCTACGCCGCCGCGTGCGCAACGAGCAGGGCATCGATATCCACCTGCACCAGCCGGACGCGGTCGAGGCACTGCTGATGGCCAGCCGTACCTCGCGCGAACCGCAAACCTATCAACTGGGGGAACGCCTGGCCCAGTTGATCGAACAGGATCAGCCCTCGGCCAGCGCGGCTCTGAACGCCCACCGGCAACAGGAGAGCCCCCCGGACAACCTGCGCGTGCGCATCTACCGGGGTCAGCGCGTGCTGGGCTGATCAGTCTGGAAGCAACCACTCTCCAGCACGCCGCTGCAGGTGACCGGTCAGCGTGGCCAGCAGGCTGCCCCCGTTGCGCCAGTAGTGCCAGTACAGCGGCACGTCGATCGGCCGGTCCGTCAACAGCTCGCGCAGGCGGCCCGCCGCGCACGCCTCGCGTACCTGGATCTCGGGCACCAGGCCCCAGCCGATGCCGTTCTCGATCAGGCGTACGAACCCTTCGGAGGACGGACAGAGATGATGCAGGAACCCCCCCTCCTGTCCCAGCGCCGCCAGATAGCGATGCTGCAGGCGATCATCCGGACCGAACACGATGGCCGGCGCCTGGGCCAGCCGCCGCGGCGTCACCCCGTCCGGAAAATGCCGGGCAATGAACGCCGGACTGGCGAGTGCCCGGTAGCGCATCCGGCCCAGAGGAAGGCTGCGCGCGCCGGCCACCGGCCGCTCCACCGCGCACAGGCAGGCCGCCACCTCGCCGGCACGCATGCGCTTGAGACCGACGTCCTGGTCTTCCAGCAGCAGGTCGAGCAGCAGCGCCTGAGCGGCGCAGAAATCCGCCAGCGCCGGAGCCCACCAGGTGGCCAGGCTGTCCGCGCTCAGGGCGATGCGCAGACGATCCGGCAGACCACCCTCATCCAGGCTGGGCAGCAGCTCACTGAGCTCACCCTCCAGCAGGCGCACCTGCTGCACATGGTTGAGCAGGCGCCGACCCAGTTCGGTCGGCGCCGGCGGCGTGGAACGCACCAGCACCGGCTGGCCCACGCGGGTTTCCAGCAGCTTGATGCGCTGAGACACCGCCGACTGCGACAACCCCAGCATCTGGGCTGCCCGCTCGAAGCCGCCCTGCTCCACCACGGCACCCAGCGCGGCCAGCAATTTGTAGTCGAACAAATCGCTTCTCCTAATGAGACATAAATAGGATTTGTTTTTCTTATATAGACCCGCCAGGGAGAATTGCCAGCGCTTTCTCTCCAACCGCGGATACCTGTCTGATGCACGTTGCCTGGCAAAGCTATTTCAACGGATTGCTGATCGCCGCCGGCCTGATCATGGCGATCGGCGCGCAGAACGCCTTCGTACTGGCGCAAAGCCTGCGGCGCGAACATCACCTGCCGGTGGCGCTACTCTGCGTAGCCTGCGACGCCGTGCTGGTCGCCGTGGGGGTATTCGGCCTGGCGGGCCTGCTCGCCAGCCATCCGCTGTGGCTCGCCGTCGCGCGCTGGGGCGGTGCGGCATTCCTGATCTACTACGGCGGCCTGGCGCTGATGCGTGCGCTGCGTCCCCAGGGCCTGGAACAGGACACCAGCCGCCGACCGCGTTCGTTGCGCGCCGTGCTGCTCGCCGCGCTGGCCGTGACCCTGCTCAACCCGCACGTTTACCTGGACACGGTGCTGCTGATCGGCTCGGTGGGCGCCCGCGAAGCCGTGCCGGGCGCCTACGTGCTTGGCGCCGCCAGCGCCTCGCTGCTGTGGTTCCTCAGCCTGGCACTGGGCGCCGCCTGGCTGGCGCCGAAACTGGCGCGCCCCCTGACCTGGCGGCTGATCGATCTGGCGGTGGCCGCCACGCTACTGGGCATCGCCGCGCGCCTGCTGCTGGGCGAGTGAGCCTCGGCCCGGCTCGCAGCCGTTGCGCCAGAGCCTTTTCCCGCACGGTTCGCGCGTGGATATGCCAGGGTGCCGATGCTATGATTCCCGGGCTCATAGAACAGGGAGTCACACTCCCGAGACCCTTGCTGGCAAACCCGCCAGCCGCCTGCCTTGCCCCCTGAAGAGAGGAGAATTTCGATGGCTTTTGAATTGCCGCCGCTGCCGTATGCCAAGGACGCCCTGGCCCCGCAGATTTCCGCCGAAACCCTGGAATACCACTACGGCAAGCACCACCAGGCCTACGTCACCAACCTGAACAACCTGATCCCCGGCACCGAGTTCGAGGGCAAGTCCCTGGAAGAGATCGTCAAGAGCTCCTCCGGCGGCATCTTCAACAACGCCGCCCAGGTGTGGAACCACACCTTCTACTGGCACTGCATGAAGCCCAACGGCGGTGGCCAACCCACCGGCGCCCTGGCTGACGCCATCAACGCCGCCTTCGGCTCCTTCGACAAGTTCAAGGAAGAGTTCACCAAGGTCGCCATCGGCACCTTCGGCTCCGGCTGGGCCTGGCTGGTGAAGAAGGCCGACGGCTCCCTGGCTCTGGCCAGCACCATCGGCGCCGGCAACCCGATGACCAGCGGCGACACCCCGCTGCTGACCTGCGACGTCTGGGAACACGCCTACTACATCGACTACCGCAACATGCGTCCGAAGTACGTCGAGTCCTTCTGGAACCTGGTGAACTGGGACTTCGTGGCCGCCAACTACGCTGCCTGACGTTCCCCCTGCGGCGGCCTCGGCCGCCGCAGGTCCCCGCTGCACCCCTCGCGATTCGCCGACTTCCGCACCGTACCGGTTTTTCTGACGCATTAAAGTCTGCGCCCCGCCTTCCGACACAGAAGGAATCGACAGCGAGCAGGCCGCCTGCCCTGTTCCTTCATGCCGTTGTTCAGGAACCACCGCCTTTGACGCAGGTACGCCACCGTCGCCTGTCCCGCAAGTTGCTCCAGGTCGCGCTGCTGTCCGCCCTGGCGGTTGGCCTGTTGCTGAGCTCCGCGCAAATCCTCTACACCCTGCACCAGGTGCGCGCGACCCTGGACAGTGATGCCAAGCGCATCCTCAGCATGTTCCGTGACCCCTCTGCGCAGGCGGCCCTGACCCTGGATCGCGCCATGGCCGAACAGGTCATCGAAGGGCTGTTCCAGCACGAGTCGGTGCGCCGTGCCTTCATCGGTCATGCGGACGAGCCGCCGCTGGCCGAGCGCAGTCGCCCGCCACTGGAGCTGCCCGGGCGCACCGTGACCGATGCACTGTTCGGCCGCGAACACTCACTGAGCGTGGCACTCCGGGGACAACTGCCTGATGAAGCGCCCGTGGGCGAGCTGCGCCTGTGCCTGGATACCGCGCTCTATGGCCAGGCCTTCCTCAAGGACGCGTTGTTCCTGCTGCTCAGCGGCCTCCTGCGCGCCCTGGGCCTGGCGCTGCTGCTGCACCTGATCTACCAGTGGCTGCTGACCCGCCCGCTGGAGCGCCTGCTCGACCATCTGGGACGCATCAACCCGGAACGCCCCGGCGAACACCAGTTGCCGCTGCCCAAGGGCCACGAACACAACGAGCTGGGGCAGTGGGTGCATACCGCCAACCGCCTGCTCGGCGCCATCGAGCACCACAGCCAGCTGCGCCAGCAGGCCGAGCACAACCTGCTGCGCGCCGCCGAGCACGATGCGCTCACCGACCTGCCCAACCGCCTGCAGTTGCAGACACGCCTGCAACGCATCCTCGCCGAGGCCGGCCAGCGGCAGCAGCAGGTGGCCGTGCTGTGCCTGGGCCTGGACGATTTTCGCGAGATCAACGAGCAGTTCGGCTACCCCTGCGGCGACCAGCTGCTGGCCGCCGTCGGCGAACGCCTGCGCCGCTACGCCGGACAGGTGCAGTGCCTGGCCCGCCTGGGTGGCGACCAGTTCGCCCTGATCCAGAACGACCCACAGCAGCCCTACCAGGCCGCTGAGCTGGCGCAGAGCATCCTCGACAGCCTGGACGAGCCGTTCGAGCTGGATGGCCAGCCGGTACACCTGCGCGCCACCCTCGGCATCACCCTCTATCCCGAGGACGGCGCCGACTCCGGTGACCTGCTGCAGAAGGCCGAGCTGACCATGACACTGGCCAAGCGCCGCGCCCGCAACCGCTACCAGTTCTATATCGCCAGCGTCGACCGCGAGATGCGCCGCCGCCGCGAGCTGGACAAGGACCTGCTGCAGGCCCTGGCCTGCGATCAGCTGCACCTGGTCTACCAACCGCAGATCGACTACCGCACCCAGCACATCTGCGGCGTCGAGGTGCTGCTGCGTTGGCAACACCCGCTGCACGGTCCCATCGCCCCGGACCATTTCATTCCGCTGGCCGAGCAGAATGGCAGCATCCTGCCGATCGGCGCCTGGGTGCTCGACCAGGCGTGCCGGCAACTGCGCCTGTGGCACGACCAGGGCCTCACGCACCTGCGCATGGCGGTCAACCTGTCCGCCGTACAGCTGCATCACGGCCAGTTGCCCGGCCTGGTCGCCGAGCTGCTGCAGCGCCACCGGCTGCCGTCCGGCAGCCTGGAGCTGGAAATCACCGAGACCTGCCTGATGGAAGACGTGCACGCCGCCGCCAAGCACCTGCTCAGGCTGCGTCAGGCCGGCGCGCTGATCGCCATAGACGACTTCGGCACCGGCTATTCCTCGCTGAGCTATCTCAAGAGCCTGCCGCTGGACAAGATCAAGATCGACAAGAGCTTCGTGCGCGACCTGAAGACCGAGCCGACCCTGGAGGGAGATGCCGCCATCGTGCGCGCCATCATCCAGCTGGCCCGTAATCTCGCCCTGCAGGTCATCGCCGAAGGGGTGGAGACCAGCGAACAGGAACGCTACCTGATCAGCCAAGGCTGCGACGAAGGCCAGGGCTACCTGTACAGCAAGCCGTTGCCGGCGCGTGAGCTGGCTCCGCTGCTGCATGGCAACCTGCCCCGCGAAAGGCGCAGCAGCCCCCGCGAATGAGGGCGAGTCTCAATTAGCCCTTGTGCAAGGATGCAAATCTTTCGCATTATTGCCGGGTTAACGAGGAAACCCTCCCCCACACCCGCAAAGGATTCAGCCATGCCCCGTTTGCCCCTGGCCTCGGCCAGCCTGCTCGCCCTCGCCATTTCCCTGGCCGGCTGTGGCGACGACAAGAACGCCACGCCTGCCAGCCAGTCCGCCGCGCCTGCCAGCCAGCAGAACGCCCCGGCGGCGGCCGCCTTCGATCAGGCCGAGGCGCAAGCCGTGGTCAAGCACTATGCCGACCTGGCCGCCGCCATCTTCGGCGACGCACTGAACACCGCCAAGGACCTGCAGGCCGCCGTTGACGCCTTCCTCGCCGCCCCCGGCGAAGCCACCCTGGAGGCCGCCAAGCAGGCCTGGCTGGCCGCCCGCGTGCCTTACATGCAGACCGAGGTGTTCCGCTTCGGCAACCCCAACGTCGATGAGTGGGAAGGCCAACTCAACGCCTGGCCGCTCGATGAGGGGCTGATCGACTACGTGGCCGGCGACTACCAGCATGCCCTGGGCAACCCGGGCGCCACCGCCAACATCATCGCCAACACCGAGATCCGCGTCGGCGAAGAAGTGATCGACGTCACCACCATCAACGGCGAGCTGCTGGCCAGCCTGAACGAACTGGGCGGTTCCGAGGCCAACGTCGCCACCGGTTACCACGCCATCGAGTTCCTGCTCTGGGGCCAGGACCTGAACGGCACCGGCGCCGGCGCCGGCCAGCGTCCCTACAGCGACTTCCTGGTGGGCGAAGGCGCCACCGGCGGCCACAACGAGCGTCGCCGCGACTTCCTGAAGGCCGCCACCGACCTGCTGGTCGCCGACCTCGAAGACATGGTCGCCCAATGGCAGCCGGGTGCCGACAACTACCGCGCCAGCCTGGAGGCCGAATCGGCCGAGAACGGCCTGCGCAAGATGCTGTTCGGCATGGGCAGCCTGTCTCTGGGCGAGCTGGCCGGCGAGCGCATGAAGGTCTCGCTGGAAGCCAACTCCACCGAGGACGAACACGACTGCTTCAGCGACAACACCCACAACTCGCATTTCTACAACGGCCTGGGCATCCGCAATGTTTACCTGGGCGAGTACCGCCGGGTGAACGGCGAGCTGCTCAGCGGCCCGAGCCTGGCTTCGCTGGTCGCCCAGGTCGACGCCGGCACCGACAGCACCCTGAAGGCCGATCTGGACGCCAGCCAGGCCCGGCTGCAGGCCCTGGTGGACAGTGCCGCGCAGGGCGTGCACTACGACCAGTTGATCGCCGCCGACAACAGCGAAGGCCAGCAGCTGATCCGGGACGCCATCGCCGCGCTGGTCAAGCAGACCGCCTCCATCGAGCAGGCTGCCGCCAAGCTGGGCATCGGCGACCTCAATCCGGACACCGCCGATCACGCGTTCTGATCGACGCTCCGGCACCCTCCGGGAGCGGCCAACCGCTCCCGCAGGCTCCTTCAGCCCTTGCGACTTTTGACCTCATCCCAAGATAGAAATCATTCCCATTGCCTTGATACCCCGTGCGCCTTCCCGCACCGGAGCGTTTTCGATGTCCGCCCTCCCCCGCTGTAGCCTGCTGTTGATCTCTGTTCTGCTGGCCGCCTGCCAGGAACAGTCACCCACTCTCGATTTCAGCCGCGCCGAACCCGGCGAAGCCCTGTCCGGCGGCGCCGCCACGGTCAACCGCAGCGACGTCAATGCCTTTTCCCTGCCCTCGGCCAACCTGCCGCCCAGCCGCCGCCTGGATTTCAACGTCGGCAACAGCTTCTTCCGCAATCCCTGGGTCATCGCCCCGGCCAGCACCACCGCGCGCGACGGCCTGGGTCCGCTGTTCAACACCAACGCCTGCCAGAACTGCCACATCAAGGACGGCCGCGGTCATCCGCCGGCCAGCGATGCCAGCCACAGCGTGTCGATGCTGGTGCGCCTGTCGCTGCCGGCCCGCCCCGAGCACGCCGCGCTGCTGGCCCAGGCCGGCGTGGTGCCCGAGCCGGTGTACGGCGGGCAGCTGCAGGACATGGCGATTCCCGGTGTGGCCCCGGAGGGCCGTGTGCGCGTGGCCTACGACACCCGCACCGAACATTTCGCCGACGGCTTCGCGGTGGAGCTGCGCCAGCCACGCCTGCAGATCGACCAGCTCGGCTACGGGGCGCTGCATCAGGACACGCTGTTCTCGGCGCGCATCGCACCGCCGATGATCGGCCTCGGCCTGCTGGAAGCCATCGCCGAAGACGCGATCCTGGCCAACGCCGACCCGGACGACCGCAACGGCGACGGCATTTCCGGCCGGCCCAACTACGTGCACGATCAGGCCACCGGCGAGCAGGTGCTCGGCCGCTTCGGCTGGAAGGCCGGGCAACCGAGCCTGGCCCAGCAAAACGCCGACGCCTTCCTCAACGACATGGGCCTGTCCACGCCGCTGCTGCGCGGCGACAACTGCAGCGCGGCCCAGGACGCCTGCCGGACAATGCCCAACGGCGGCGATCCGGAGATCAGCGAGAACATCTTCAACCAGGTGCTGTTCTACACGCGCAACCTGGCCGTACCGGCGCGCCGTAGCGTCGATGACGCCCGGGTGCTGGCCGGCAAGCGGCTGTTCCACGAGGTCGGCTGCGCCGCCTGCCACACGCCGAGCCACGTGACGCGCGCCGACGCCGCCGAGCCGGAGCTGGCCAACCAGACCATCCGCCCCTACACCGACCTGCTGCTGCATGACATGGGCGAGGGCCTGGCCGACCACCGGCCCGAGTTCCTGGCCAGCGGCCGTGAATGGCGCACCCCGCCGCTGTGGGGTATCGGCCTGACCGAGGCGGTCAACGGTCATACCCAGTTCCTGCACGACGGCCGCGCCCGCAACCTGCTCGAGGCCGTGCTCTGGCACGGCGGGGAAGCCGAACCTGCGAAGCAGCGGGTGCTGAGCTTCAATGCCGAACAGCGCGCGGCGCTGCTGGCCTTCCTGAATTCACTCTGAAGGAGTTTCCATGTTGCAACGCACCCCACTCGCCGTCGCCGTGCTGGGCCTGCTGCTGGCCGGCTGCGGCGCCGAGGAGCCGTACACCCGGGTCAGCGCCGCGCTGACCGACGGCGTGCTGCTGCCGGCCTATACCGCCTGGGCCGAGGCCGACCGCCAGTTGGCCGACAGCGCTCAGGCCTTCTGCGCCGGCGAGCAAAGCCTGGAGCAGGCCCGCGCGAGCTACCTGAGCGCCCATCGCAGCTGGTCGGCACTGCAGCCGCTGCAGCTCGGCCCGTTGAGCGAAAACAACCTGGCCTGGCAGGTGCAGTTCTGGCCGGACAAGAAGAACCTGGTGGCCCGCCAGGTCGAGGCCCTGCTCAACAGCCAGCCGCAGCTGACCCAGGCCGAGCTGGACAAGGGCAGCGTGGTGGTCCAGGGCCTCACTGCCTATGAGTACGTGCTGTTCGACCCGAACATCGACCTCGGCGACAGCGCCGTCCAACAGCGCTACTGCTCTCTGCTGATCGCCATCGGCAACCACCAGCAGGCGCTCAGCAGCGACGTGCTGGCGCGCTGGAAGGGTGAGGACGGCATGCAGGCGCGCCTGCGCAGCTTCCCCAACGACCGCTACGCCGACGCCCAGGAAGCGGTCTCCGACCTGCTGCGCACCCAGGTGTCGGCCATCGATGGCCTGAAGAAGAAGCTGGGCGCACCGCTGGGCCGCCAGAGCAAGGGCGTGCCGCAGCCCTACCAGGCCGAGGCCTGGCGCAGCGGTGCCAGCCTGGCCATCCTGGCAGCCGCCGTGGACAGCGCCGAGCGCCTCTGGCAAGGCGCCAACCAGGACGGTCTGCGCAGCCTGCTGAACAGCGAGCACAGCGAACTGGCCACGCGGATCGATGCGGCCTATGCCGACACCCGGCAGCGCCTGGGCGCACTGGACCAGCCGCTCGGTCAGTTGCTGGCCGACGAGGCCGGACGCACCGCGCTGAACGCGCTGTACGACAGCCTGAACCGCTTGCATCGCCTGCAGGAAGGCGAACTGGCCCGTGCGCTGGGCATCCAGATCGGCTTCAACGCCCACGACGGGGATTGAACGGGCTGCTTCAGCCCCTTCGCTCTCCCCACTTGCCTTCGAGGAGTCTTATGCAACGCCGCACTTTCCTCGCCCTGGGCGGCCTGCTGGTCGCCGCCGGCACCGTCGGCGGCTGGACGCTGGTCCAGCGCCAGGCCACCCCACTGCTGCTCTCCGCCCGCGACGATGCCGACGGCAATCATTATGCCGTGGGCTATTACCTGGATGGTCGCGAGGCCTTCAGCACGCGCATCGCCGAGCGCTGCCACGACGTGGTACCGCACCCCAGCCTGCCACTGGCCGTGTTCGTAGGTCGCCGGCCGAGCCGCGAAAGCTACCTGATCGATACCCGCGACGGCACGCTGCTGCAGACCCTGGCCAGCCCGGCACACCGGCACTTCTACGGCCACGGCGTGTTCCACCAGGACGGTGACTGGTTCTACAGCACCGAGAACGACACCACGGACCCGGGCCGCGGCGTGCTGGGCGTCTATCGCCTGCAGGGCAACAGCCGCCTGGAGCGCGTCACGGAACACCCCACCCACGGCGTCGGCCCGCACCAGTTGCTATGGCTGCCCGACGGCGAAACCCTGGCGGTCGCCAACGGCGGCATCCGCACTGAAGCCGATAGTCGCGAGATGCTCAACCTGGACAACATGGAACCGAGCCTGGTGATCATGGGCCGCGACGGCACCCTGATCAGCAAGGAGCAGTTGCCTGAGCAGATGAACAGCGTGCGCCACATGGCGGTGGCCAGCGACGGCACCCTGGTCACCGGCCAGCAGTACGAGGGCGATCCCGAACACGCAGTACCGCTGGTGGCCATCAAGCGCCCCGGCCAGCCGTTCCAGCCCTTCCCGTTGGGCGAGGTGCAGCGCCGGGCAATGCACCAGTACACCGCCAGCGTGGCCATCCACAGCGAGCTGCGCCGGCTGGCCATCACCGCGCCGCGTGGCAACCGCTTCTATATCTGGGATCTGGACAGCACCGAGCTGCTGCTCGACGCACCGCTGCCGGACTGCGCTGGTGTGGCCGCCTCGCGCGACGGGTTCGTGGTCAGCGCCGGTGTCGGCCGCTGCCGCCACTACGACTGCCGCGGGAGCCGGATTGTCACCGAGTACCTGAAACTGCCGGCCGGCTTCTGGGACAACCACCTGCGCCTGGCCTGATACGCGCGCCGGCGCCGGAACCTAATCCTCTTGAGCGCTCCGCGCCATGGCCCGGCGGGTCAACAGCCCGCCGAGCACGCCGGCCGTGGACACCGCCCCCAGCATGATCAGCACGCGCTGGCCGGGCTGGCCGAGCAGCCACAGGCCGCAGAGCGCGAGCGCCGCCACGACCGCGGTCTTGTCAA
Organism: Pseudomonas sp. RL; assembly: GCF_000647775.1. Lineage (NCBI taxonomy): Bacteria > Pseudomonadati > Pseudomonadota > Gammaproteobacteria > Pseudomonadales > Pseudomonadaceae > Pseudomonas > Pseudomonas sp. RL. Next base: position 25,355 of record NZ_JBOY01000002.1, read on the forward strand.
AGGAGCGCAGCAGCCACTGCATGACAAGTGGTCTCATTGTTGGTAGTCCTCACAGGGGCTGATTGGGCAGAACGTATAGAGCCAAAACGTAGGCGATCCATGCCGGAACGCAGGATTGCCCTTCGTGGGGACAAGCGACAGCAGGCGTTGATTTCTAAAGCCATGCAGTGATGTCTGCGTTCTTTTTTTGTGACGCCTATCACGCTTACCAAAGGCCTGCCGCAGGCCACGAAAACCCTACGGGCGCTCGCGGTCACGTTGCAAACATTGCCCTGACAGACGATCGGCGGCACTTCAAGTTTGTGTAAGCAACGCCGAAACCCTGCAGAGGTCACAGATCGGCCTGCTCTCGAAGGACGTTTTCCCATGCCATTTGCCCGTTCCCTGCGCGGCCAGGTACTCACCCTGCTGGGTGGCAGCCTGCTGCTGATGCTGCTGATTGCCCTCGCCTGCTTCCAGATGCTCAACGACAGCGCCAGGTCGTATCAGCGCCTGCTGGAGGGGCCCGCCACCATCAGCCTGCGCGTGGCCTCGGCGAACATCGGCTTCAAGACCCAGGTGCAGGAATGGAAGAACCTGCTGTTGCGCAGCAGCAGCAACGATGAAGCCGCCAACTTCTGGCGCCGCTTCGAGCAGGAGGAACAGGGCGTCCAAGGGGAGCTGGGCGACCTGCTGAACCTCCCGCAGCTGAGTGGGGAGCTGCGCAGCCAACTGCAGAACCTGCAGCAGGAGCACCGGCGCATTGGCGATGCCTACCGGCAAGGTCGCCAGGCCTTTTTGAACAGCGGATTCGATGCCTCGGCCGGCGATGACGTGGTGCGCGGCATCGACCGCGAGTTCAGCGACCAGTTGGAACAGCTGACCGTCACCTGGCGCGAACGGACCCAGGATCAGGTGCCCGAGCTGGAGCGCAGCACGCGCAATACCGTGGTGTTCGGCCTGCTCGTCATGCTGGCTTCGGCGGCCGTGGTCTTCGTACTGGGGCAGCTGATGCTGCGCCGCCAACTGATCGAACCCATCAACCGCCTGATCGGCCATATCGACGCCCTCAGCCAGGGTCGCCTCGGCCAGCCGGTGGACGCCCGCCGCCAGGACGAACTCGGCCGCCTGGCCCAGGCCTCCAACCGCCTGCGCGACTTCCTCACCGAGACCTTCCGCAAGCTCAAGCACAGCAGCGAAGAACTGGACAGCGCCAATCGCCAGCTCGAAGCGGTTTCGCGCAAGATGGCCAGCGACAGCCGCACCCAGTTCGAGCGCACCGACCAGGTGGCCACCGCGATGCAGGAGATGTCCGCCACATCCCAGGAAGTCGCTCGCCACACCACCGAGGCGGCGCAAGCCGCCGACAGTGCCGACGCCGCCTGCGAGCAGGGCGAACAGGCCATGCGCCTGATGGTCAGCAGCATCGCCAGCATTCGCGAGGAAATCAGCCACACCGCGGACGTGGTGCACAGCCTGGCCAACGACAGTGCGCGCATCGGTGCGGTGCTGGAAGTGATCCACGGCATCGCCGAGCAGACCAACCTGCTGGCGCTCAACGCAGCCATCGAAGCGGCACGCGCCGGCGAGCAGGGTCGCGGCTTCGCCGTGGTGGCCGACGAAGTACGCAACCTGGCCCGCCGCACCGCCGAATCGACCGCCGAGATCCAGCAGATCATCGAGGCGGTACAGGGCGGCGCACGCAACGCGGTGCAAGCCATCGAGAGCGGCCAGCGCAGCAGCGGCGAAGGCGTCGGGCAGGTGGACCGCGCCGTCGAAATCCTGCGGGGCATCAGCGAGGCGGTGGAAGCGATTCGTGACATGAACCGGCAGATCGCCACCGCCGCCGAGGAACAGACCTCGGTCGCCGAGGAAATGACCCGCAACCTCACCGACATCACCGGTATCGCCCGGGCCAACCAGCAGCATGTGGAGCGCACCCACCAGGCCGCCGGCCAGCTGCTGGAAATCTCCGCCGAGCTGGGCACGGTGACCCGGCAGATCCACCTGGACTGATCGCTGCTCCAGCGCGCCGACGAAGCGTCGCCGGCGCGCTTTGACCCCTCTAGTTCCGCTGTCTAAGGTTGATGCACCTTCGCAGGAACCTCCCTCATGGTGCTCCGCCGCATGCTGCTCATGCTTGCTGCAGTGGCTGTAGTGGTCCTGGCACTGGCTGCCTACAAGGGCTACTCGATCTATCAGCAGGTCCAGATGTTCTCCGCCCCGCCTCCGCCCATCAGCGTCGAGGCGGAACCGGCGCGCAGCCTGGCCTGGCAGCAACGCCTGCCGGCCATCGGCAGCCTGAAGGCCGTGCAGGGGGTGGATCTCACCGCGGAAATCTCCGGCACCGTCAGCGAGCTTCTGTTCCAGTCCGGCCAGCGCGTCGAGCGCGACCAGCCGCTGCTGCGCCTGAGCAGCGAGGTGGAGCAGGCCAGCCTGAAATCCGCCGAGGCCGCGCTGGCGCTGGCCAACGTCGAACGCGACCGCGCCCGCAACCTGGTCGGCCGGCAGGCCATCTCCCGCAGCGAGTACGACCGCCTGGATGCCCAGGCCCTGCAGGCCAAGGCCAACGTCGAGCAGTTGCGCGCCACCCTGGACAAGCGCCGCGTGCTGGCGCCTTTCTCCGGCCGTATCGGCCTGAGCCGGGTGGAGCGCGGCGACTTCCTCGCCGCCGGCGCGCCCATCGCCACCCTGCAGGACCTCTCCAGCCTGGAGGCGGATTTCTCCCTGCCGGAGAACCGCGCGCCCCAGCTGGCGGTTGGCCAGCGGGTGCTGATCCGCGTGGCCGCCTACCCGGACGAACGCTTCGAAGGCGAGATCATCGCCATCAACCCCCGGGTGGACGACAGCACCCGCAACCTGCAGCTGCGCGCCCGCCTCGCCAACCCCGAGGAGCGGTTGCTGCCCGGCATGTTCGCCCAGCTGGAAGTGGTGCTGCCGGGCGAGCCGCAACGCATTGTGGTGCCGGAAACCGCGGTCACCTACAGCCTGTACGGCAATGCGCTCTATGTGGTGCAGGAAAAGGACGCCGGGGACGAGCAGAAGCAGCAGGTGGCGGAGCGCCGCTTCGTGACCACCGGCGAGCGCCGTGATGGGCTGGTGGTGATCGAACAGGGCCTGCACGCCGGCGAGTGGGTGGTCACCTCCGGCCAGCTCAAGCTGGACCACGGCAGCCCGGTCACCCTGGCGCCGGCTGCCGCCCGCGCGGCCACTCCCTGAGGCGACCATGGCCCTGACCGATCCCTTCATCCGCCGCCCGGTGCTGGCCAGCGTGGTCAGCCTGCTGCTCCTGCTGCTCGGCGCGCAGGCCTTCCAGAGCCTGGCGATCCGTCAGTATCCGCAGATGGAAAGCGTGCTGGTCACCGTGACCACCGCCTATCCGGGGGCCAACGCCGAGACCATCCAGGGCTACATCACCCAGCCGCTGCAGCAGAGCCTGGCCAGTGCCGAAGGCATCGACTACATGACCTCGGTGAGCCGCCAGAACGTGTCGGTGATTTCCATCTATGCACGGATCGACAGCGATGGCGACCGGCTGTTCACCGAACTGCTGGCCAAGGCCAACGAGGTGAAGAACCGCCTTCCGCAGCAGGCCGAAGACCCGGTGCTGGCCCGCCAGGCTGCCGACTCCACGGCGCTGATGTACATCAGCGTGTTCAGCGAGTCGCTGTCCAACCCGCAGATCACCGACTACCTGTCGCGCGTGGTGCAACCCAAGCTGTCCACCCTGCCGGGCATTGCCGAGGCGGAAATCCTTGGCAACCAGGTGTTCGCCATGCGCCTGTGGATCGACCCGGTGCGCCTGGCGGCCCACGGCCTGACCGCCGGCGACGTGGCCGACGCGGTGCGCCGCTACAACTTCCTGTCTTCCGCCGGCGAGGTGAAGGGCGAGTACGTGGTCACCAGCCTCAATGCCGATACCGACTTGAAGACCCCGGAAGACTTCGCCGCCATCCCCCTGCGCACCGAGGGCGACAGCCGCGTGCTGCTGCGCGATGTGGCACGGGTGGAGATGGGCGCGGAAAGCTACGACAGCGTCAGCTCCTTCAACGGCATTCCCTCGGTGTACATCGGCATCAACGGCACCCCGAGCGCCAACCCGCTGGACGTGATCGACGGCGTGCGCGCCCTGCTGCCGGAACTGCAGGCCCAGCTGCCGCCCGGCCTGCGCATGGAAATCGCCTACGACGCCACACGCTTCATCCAGGCGTCCATCGACGAGGTGGTGAAGACCCTGGCCGAGGCCGTGCTGATCGTCATCCTGGTGGTGTTCCTGTTCCTCGGCTCGCTGCGTTCGGTGCTGATCCCGGTGGTGACCATCCCGCTGTCGATGATCGGCGTGCTGTTCTTCATGCAGCTGATGGGTTACTCGATCAACCTGCTCACCCTGCTGGCCATGGTGCTGGCCATCGGCCTGGTGGTGGATGACGCCATCGTGGTGGTGGAGAACATCCACCGGCATATCGAGGAAGGCCACACGCCCTACCAGGCAGCCCTGCTCGGCGCGCGAGAGATTGCCCTGCCGGTGGTGTCGATGACCATCACCCTGGCGGCCGTGTATGCGCCGATCGGCCTGCTGACCGGCATCACCGGCGTGCTGTTCAAGGAATTCGCCTTCACCCTGGCTGGCGCGGTGATCATTTCCGGCATCGTCGCGCTGACCCTGTCGCCGATGATGTGTGCCCACCTGCTGCGCCCGCATAGCCCGTCGTCGGGGCTGGCCCAGCGCATCGACCGCTTGTTCGAGGGCCTGAAGAACCGCTACCGGCGCACCCTGGCCTCCACCCTGGACACGCGCCCGGTAATCCTGGTGTTCGCCGCGTTGATCCTCGCGCTGATCCCGGCACTGCTGATGTTCACCCAGAGCGAACTGGCTCCCGACGAGGACCAGGGCGTGATCTTCATGATGTCCAGCGCGCCGCAGGCCACCAATCTGGACTACCTGAACAAGTACACGGAGGGCTTCCAGCCGATCTTCCAAAGCTTTCCGGAGTATTACTCCGCGTTCCAGATCAACGGCTTCGACGGCGTGCAGAGCGGCATCGGCGGTTTCCTGCTCAAGCCTTGGGACGAACGGCAGCGTACCCAGATGGAGCTACTCCCCCAAGTGCAGGCGCGCCTCAACGAGATACCCGGCCTGCAGGTCTTCGGCTTCAACCTGCCCTCGCTGCCCGGCACGGGCGAGGGCTTGCCGTTCCAGTTCGTCATCAACACCGCCAACGATTACGAACTGCTGCTGGACGTGGCCGAACGGGTGAAGAAGCGCGCCGAGGAATCGGGCAAGTTCGCCTTCCTGGACGTCAACCTGGCCTTCGACAAACCGGAGCTGGTGGTGGAGATCGACCGCCAGAAGGCGGCGCAGATGGGCGTGTCCATGCAGAGCCTGGGACAGACCCTGGCGATCCTGCTGGGTGAGGGCGAGATCAACCGCTTCACCGTGGAGGGCCGCAGCTACAAGGTGATCGCCCAGGTCGAGCGGGAGTTCCGTGCCGATCCGGGCTGGCTGAACAGCTACTACGTGCGCAACGAAGAAGGCCAGATGCTGCCGCTGTCCACCGTGATCCACACCTACCTCCGTGCCCGCCCCACGCAGCTGTTCCAGTTCCAGCAGCTCAACGCGGCCACCATCCAGGGCGTGCCGATCGTCAGCATGGGCGAGGCCATCGAGACCCTGCGGCAGATCACCCGGGAAGAAGCGCCGCGTGGCTACACCTTCGACTACGCCGGGCCGGCGCGCCAGTTCGTGCAGGAAGGCAGCGCCCTGTACGTGACCTTCGCCCTGGCGGTGGCCATCATCTTCCTGGTGCTGGCCGCCCAGTTCGAGAGTTTCCGCGATCCGCTGGTGATCCTGGTGACGGTGCCGCTGTCGATCTGTGGTGCGCTGATCCCGCTGTTCCTCGGCCTGGCGAGCATGAACATCTACACCCAGGTGGGACTGGTGACGCTGATCGGCCTGATCAGCAAGCATGGCATCCTGATCGTCGAGTTCGCCAACCAGTTGCGCGAGCGGCATGGTTGGGGCGCCCGCAAGGCGGTGGAGGAAGCGGCGGCCATCCGCCTGCGTCCGGTGCTGATGACCACCGCGGCGATGGTCTGCGGCATGATCCCGCTGCTGCTGGCCAGCGGCGCCGGTGCGGTAAGTCGCTTCAACATCGGCCTGGTGATTGCCAGCGGCATGACCGTCGGCACCCTGTTCACCCTGTTCGTGCTGCCCAGCGTCTATACCCTGCTGGCCGGGCGGCATGCGCAGGTCGCCGAGCCGCAAGGCGAACCCGCGTAGGGCGCAACGTCGTTTTGGCCGCCCCACAAATGAAAAGCCCCGCAGGCAGAACGCCGCGGGGCTGTCGAGTGCTACCGGCTCGTCTTTCCGTCGCCGTCGGTCTCATCCCTCCGACCGGCGTCCCTGCGACAATGCGAACAGCAACAGCAGCAGTTCATCTCCCGGTTCAACCTGGGCCATCTTCGCGCGCACATTGGGCGGCATCGGGCATTGCTTCATTCCCTTGCTGACTCCATGCACAACCCCCGGTCCCGGTTCGTGCCAGGCGGCCGCCGCCGCCGAGGCCACGCCCAATGCACACACGAGAAACAGGCCCCGTGCGTTGCCAGGCTTCATGGCAGCATCCTCTGGGTGCCAGTACAGCCCTGAAAACGTTAGCCCAGCGCTGCCGCTGCGGTGCTGTCCTGTGACCGATGGTCCTGTTCGCCCTCGGCCGAGCGCTGCCACTCGGCCCAGAGCGCGGCGGCATCGCTGAACTCGGTGCCCAGGTCATCGCCCATTTGCTCCGGATCGAAACGCCGCAGGCAGCCCTCGCCAAGGGTCGGCGGGGCGCTGGCGGCGGCGCGCTCGAACGGGTCGCTCAATCGAACACCACGGTCTTGTTGTCGTGGACCAGCACACGATCCTCCAGGTGGAAGCGCAGACCGCGCGCCAGCACCAGTTTCTCCACGTCCTTGCCCAGGCGCACCATCGTCTCGATGCTGTCGCGGTGCGTCACGCGCTCCACGCCCTGCTCGATGATGGGGCCGGCATCCAGCTCCTCGGTGACGTAGTGGCAGGTGGCGCCGATCAGCTTCACACCGCGCAGCGAGGCCTGGTGGTAAGGCTTGGCGCCGACAAACGAGGGCAGGAAGCTGTGATGGATGTTGATCACCTGGTGGCGATAGCGCTGGCACAGGTCCGGCGGCAGGATCTGCATATAGCGGGCCAGCACCACGGTATCGGCGCTGTACTCGTCGATCAGCTGCGACACCTGCTCGAAGGCCGGCTGTTTGTTGGCCGGATCGACCGGCACATGATGGAAGGGAATACCGTGCCACTCCACCATGCTGCGCAGGTCGTCGTGGTTGGAGATGACGCAGGGAATCTCGCAATCCAGCTCGTCGCTGCGCCAGCGATGCAGCAGGTCGGCCAGGCAATGGGATTCACGGCTGGCCATCAGCACCACGCGACGCTTCTGCGCGGAGTCGGCAATGCGCCACTCCATGGAAAACTCGCGGGCAATGGGCGCGAAGGCCTGGCGGAAGCCGTCCAGATCGAAGGGCAGCGAGTCGGCCCGGATCTCGTGACGCATGAAGAACCAGCCGCTCTGGTGATCCGAGTGGTGGCTGGCCTCGGTAATCCAGCCGTTATAGGTCGCCAGGAAATTACTGACCTTGGCAACAATACCGACGCGATCAGGGCAGGCGATTACCAGCCGGAACGTGCGCATGTGGGGAACTCCAGAATTGCAAAGGGGCCAATTCTAGCCATCCGCACGAAGGGCTGCATAGCCGCGTGTACTACCCGTTGGCACGCACGGTCCGGGGCGCCTCGCGCCAGCGTTTGCCACCTAATTACCAGCAGGTCGCCATTATGCAATACGCGTCACGGCATACAACCGGCTGGCTCCTGCAAATATCCCGAGTTGTTCTAACACGGTGTATTCATGCAGACACCGCCCTCATAATGTGAAGCCACCCCCGGAAAACAATCTTTGTAAAAGGTCTTTCAGTTTACTTGCTGAATTTGTCTGACTATCATTTGCCGACGAATCCTGCCTCATTTCCAAAAGGAAAGAACATGTCTCTTATTTCTGAATTCCGCGCCACTGAAGAAGCCATCAAGGAACTGCAGGAACGCCTGAAGGCCATGCAGCAGGATGGAAAGCTGCAGAAGGAAATCGAATTCGAGAAGAACCTGCGCGATCTGATGGCTCAGTATGGCAAGTCGCTGCCCGATATCATCGCCATCCTCGACCCGGCCTCCGCCTCGCGTACTCGCGCGGCAGCCAAGGCCGCACCGGCCGCTAAACGCGCCCGCAAGGTCAAGCAGTATCGCAACCCGCACACCAATGAAGTCATCGAAACCAAGGGCGGCAACCACAAGATCCTGAAAGAGTGGAAAGCCAAGTGGGGTTCCGACGAAGTGGAAGGCTGGGCCACCCTGCTCGGCTGATTCCCCGCGGCACATGAAAACGCCAGCATATGCTGGCGTTTTTCATTTCTAGCGACGGAGCAATCAATCGCTCCGCTCTAATAAAGGATCTGCCCGAGGAACAGGCGAGTCCGCTCGTTCTGGGGATGATGGAAGAAGGTCTCCGGATCGGCCTGCTCGACGATCTCTCCGCGGTCCATGAATATCACCCGATTGGCTACCGTGCGGGCAAAGCCCATTTCGTGAGTCACGCACAGCATGGTCATGCCGCTTTCCGCCAGCGCGATCATGGTATCCAACACCTCCTTGACCATTTCCGGATCAAGGGCGGAAGTCGGCTCGTCGAATAGCATGATCTTGGGTTTCATGCACAACGCCCGGGCGATCGCCACTCGTTGCTGCTGGCCGCCGGACAATTGGCCGGGATACTTGTTGGCCTGTTCGGGAATACGCACCTTCTCCAGGTAATACATGGCGACTTCCTCGGCCTCGCGGCGCGGCAGCTTGCGCACCCACATTGGCGCCAGGGTGCAGTTCTGCAATACCGTGAGATGCGGGAACAGATTGAAGTGCTGAAACACCATGCCCACTTCGCTGCGGATCGCTTCTATCTGCTTCAGATCGCGGGTGAGTTCCACCCCTTCGACGAGTATTTTCCCGGCCTGGTGTTCCTCCAGCCGGTTGATGCAGCGAATGGTGGTGGACTTTCCCGAGCCGGAAGGTCCGCAAATAACGATGCGCTCGCCACGTCGCACCTGAAGATTGATGTCCTTGAGCACATGGAACTGACCGTACCACTTGTTCACATCGATCATCTCGATCATCAGCTTCTCGCCGGACGCTGTCTGCGGGGTAGCTGGGTTCATGGTCCACTCCTTTAATGCCGATGGCCGGTTTCCAGTCTTCGCTCCAGGCGCTGCGAATAACGGGAAATACCGAAACAGAAGATCCAGTACACCACCGCCGCGAATACATAGCCCTCGGTGGACATGCCCAACCAGGCCGGGTCCGCAGTGGCGCGCTTGATGCTGTTGAGGAAGTCGAACAGGCCGATGATGATCACCAGGCTGGTGTCCTTGAACAGCGCGATGAAGGTATTGACGATGCCGGGGATGACCAGCTTGAGCGCCTGCGGCAACACTACCAGGCCCATCATGCGCCAGTACCCGAGCCCCATCGCCTGGGCGGCCTCGTACTGCCCCTTGGGGATGGCCTGCAGTCCGCCGCGTACCACCTCGGCGATATAGGCAGCCTCGAAGAGGATCACCATGAGCATGGCGCGCAGCAGCTTGTCCAGGTTCATGCCCTCGGGCAGGAACAGCGGCAGCATCACCGAGGACATGAACAGCACAGTGATCAGTGGTACTCCGCGCCAGAACTCGATGAAGGTCACGCACAGCACCTTGATCGCCGGCAGATCGGAGCGTCGCCCCAGCGCCAGCAGAATACCCAGCGGCAGCGCGCCGGCGATGCCAACCGCGGCGATCACCAGTGTCAGCATCAGGCCGCCCCACTGGCTGGTCGGCACAGCAATCAGGCCCAGGAAACCGCCATGCAGCAACCACCAGGCCAGCAGCGGATAGACCAGCAGGAACGCCAGCCCGTAACGCAGCTTGTGACGAAACGCCGCCACGAACAGCGGTGCCGCGCCCACCACCGCCAGCAGTACGGTGAGGTCCACCCGCCAGCGCTGGTCCTGTGGGTAGAAACCGTACATGAACTGGCCGAAGCGCTCGCCGACGAACACCCAGCAGGCGCCCCCGCGAGAGCAGTCGGCACGGGTCTCGCCCCGCCAGTCGGCCTCGATGAAGGCCCAGTCGATCAAGGGCGGCACGATCTGCCAGACCAGGTACAGGCCCAGCAGGGTCAGCAGCGTGTTGAACCAGCCGGAGAACAGGTTGGCGCGCAGCCAGCCGAGCGGCCCTACGCTCAGCGCCGGCGCGGGCTGATCGGGCTTGAAGACATGTGTATCCATAGCTATCGCTCCACCAGTGCGATGCGCGCGTTGTACGCGTTCATCAGCAGCGAGATGCTCAGGCTGATCGCCAGGTACACGCTCATGGTGATGGCCATGGTCTCGATGGCCTGTCCGGTCTGGTTGAGCACGGTGCCGGCGAATAGCGACACCATGTCCGGATAGCCGATGGCTGCCGCCAGCGAGGAGTTCTTGGTCAGGTTCAGGTACTGACTGGTCAGCGGCGGCACAATCACCCGCAACGCCTGCGGAATGACCACCAGGCGCAGCACCTGGCCGTGACGCAGGCCCAGCGAGGCAGCGGCCTCGGTCTGGCCGCCGCTGACCGCCTGGATGCCCGAGCGCACCGTTTCGCCGATGAAGGCGGCGGTGTAGATGGCCAGCGCCATGACGATCGATACCAGCTCGGGGATGACCACCCAGCCGCCGCGAATATTGAAGCGCTGCAGCTCCGGGACCGACCAGTTGACCGGCGAGCCGAACAGCAACACGCAGGCGCCGGGAATGGCTACCACCAGCGCCAGACTGATCCAGAACACCGGAAAACGCTCACCGGTGGCCAGGCGCCTGGCCCTGGCCCAGCGACTGAGCAGCACCACCAGCACCAGGGCCGCCAGCAGCGCCAGCATGAAGGGGCCGTACGCCTCGCTGGCGCTGGGCGCCGGCATCTGCAACCCACGATTGTTCAGGAAAATGAGGTTGCCCAGACTCAGGCTGTCGCGCGGCCCCGGCAGCGGGCCGATCACCGCGAAGTACCAGAAGAAGATCTGTAGCAGGGGCGGAATGTTGCGGAAGACCTCGATGTAGACGGTGGCCAGCTGGCGGATCAGCCAGTTCGACGACAGCCGGGCGATACCGAGAACAAAGCCGAGCACCGTGGCCAGGATGATGCCGATCACGCTGACCAGCAGGGTATTGAGCAGGCCGACCCAGAACACGCGACCGTAGCTGTCACTTTCGCTGTAGTCGATCAGGTGCTGGGTGATGCCGAATCCGGCGGCGTTATCGAGAAAGCCGAAGCCGGAAGTGATGCCGCGGTGCTGCAGGTTGGCCTGCGTGTTGTGGAACAGGAACCAACCGAAGGCGACGACGGCGGCCACGGCGACGACCTGGAAGATCCAGGCGCGGGCCTGCGGATCGCTCAACAGCGAACCGCGCCGCCCGGGAGAGGTTGCTACTGGCATGGGAATTCTCTCGGAAGCCACCCACCGCAACCCGATTCGGGCCGCGGTTCGGGCACGATGGGAACCGCCGCCCGCCAGCGGGCGGCGGAATGCCAGCGATCAGCGCACCGGTGGTGCGTACTGAACGCCGCCCTGATTCCACAAGGCGTTGAGGCCGCGCTCGATCTTCAGTTCGCTGCCGCTGCCGATGTTGCGCTCGAACACCTCACCGTAGTTACCGACTTGCTTGACGATCTGCACCACCCAGTCGCGGGGCAGCTTGAGGTCCTTGCCATATTCCCCTTCGGCGCCCAGCAGGCGGGCGACGTCAGGGTTCTTGGCGGCCTTGGCCATCTGCTCGACATTCTTCGAGTCGACCCCCAGTTCCTCGGCGTTGAGCATGGCGAACAGCGTCCAGCGCACGATGTCGAACCATTCCTCGTCGCCCTGGCGCACCACCGGGCCGAGCGGCTCCTTGGAGATGACCTCGGGCAGCACCACGTAATCGTCGGGCTTGGCCAGCTTGATGCGCTGCGCATACAGCTGCGACTGGTCGGAGGTGAGCACGTCACAGCGGCCGGACTCCAGCGACTTGGCGCTTTCGTCCGAGGTGTCGTAGGTGATCGGCGTGTAGCTGTGGTTGTTGGCGCGGAAGTAGTCGGAGAGGTTCAGCTCGGTGGTGGTGCCGGCCTGGATGCACACCGTGGCGCCGTCCAGCTCCTTGGCACTGGATACGCCGAGCGACTTGTTCACCAGGAAGCCCTGGCCATCGTAGTAGGTGACGCCGGTGAAGTTCAGCCCCATGGCGGCGTCGCGCGAGCTGGTCCAGGTGGTGTTGCGCGACAGCACGTCGACCTCGCCGGACTGCAGGGCGGTGAAGCGCTCCTTGGCGGTCAGCGGACTGTACTTGACCTTGTCGGCATCGCCGAACACCGCCGCCGCGACGGCCCGGCATACGTCGACGTCAATGCCCAGGTATTTGCCCTGGGCGTCTACATAGGAGAACCCCGGCAAGCCGTCGCTGACCCCGCACTGCACGAAGCCCTTCTTCTTGACCGCATCCAGGGTAGCGCCGGCCTGGGCCGCGCCAGCCGCCCCCAGCAGCGAGACGGCGCTCAGAACGGCCATCATGGATTTGAGCCTTTTCATTCGAACCTCCGGTTGCTTTTGTTGTGTTGGATTCTCGGCACACACCATTCCCTGTGTTGTTCGAACGACCGAATGGCGGCGGTGGGCAGTGATCCGTGCAAACCTTGAACATGCAGTCTAGTTGGCAAACTCAGCCCGACCATTCCGCCCCTACGCGATGCGATCGGCTCCGCACTTCCGGCACTGCTGCCAACCCTGCCGAGCAAGGGGCGTACCAGAACAGCGGATACCCCCGAACGCACGGCCGGCGTATCCTTTCCGTCCCGACATCACGCCAGACCCCCGCTGGCACGCCCCCGAACGGGGCATCCGCACCGACCTGGAGCCACCATGACCGAGCCGCTGATCCTCAATCCTCGCCAGCCAGCCGATGCCTGCGTGATCTGGCTGCACGGCCTGGGCGCTGACCGTTTCGATTTCGAACCGGTGGCCGAACAGCTGCAGGAATCCCTGCCGAGCGCGCGCTTCGTGCTACCCCAGGCGCCCAGCCAGCCGGTGACCATTAACGGCGGCTGGTCGATGCCCAGCTGGTACGACATCCTGAGCATGGGCGCCGATGGCCGCACCATCGACAAGGCTCAGCTGGAGGCGTCCGCACAGCGGGTGATCGGGTTGATCGAGGCCCAGCGCGACAGCGGCATCGATCCGTCGCGCATCTTCCTGGCCGGCTTTTCCCAGGGGGGCGCCGTGGTGCTGCACACCGCGTTCCTGCGTTGGCAGGGTCCGCTGGGCGGCGTGCTGGCGCTCTCGACCTACGCGCCCACCTTCGAACCCTCGCTGCAGCTGGATGCCGGACGCGACACCTTGCCGGTGCTCTGCGTGCATGGCAGCCGTGACGAGGTGGTGCCCCGCGTTTTGGGGCGCGCCGCCCATGACTTCCTCGCCGCGCGAGGCGTTCCCGTGCGCTGGCACGAGTACCCGATGGGCCATGAGGTCTGCCTGGCCGAAATCGAAGCCATCGGCCAATGGCTGCAGGAACGCTTGTCCTGAAACGCGGCCGGGGGACGCATGCCGGGCAGCGGCGTCGAGTACCGAACACCCGCGCACCGGCCTTGCCCCTGGCGGCCGGGATGACACCGGGTCTGCGGGGTGCGTTCGAGAACGCGGTCCCGCCAGCCCCGGCATGGCCCTTCGCCCAAGGAGCGTCTTGCTTTACACTGCCGGCGTTCATTCCTTAACCACCGATCGAGATCACCGTGCTCAAGGCACTCAAGAACATTTTCAAGAAGGGTGAAGAGCCCACCACTCCGCCCACTGCGACCCCCACCGTTCCCGAGCGCCAGCGCGCCACCGACGGCCAGGCGCCGCGTGACAAGACTCCCCGTCCGCCCCGCGACGACACCCGCACCAGCCGCCCGCC